>JAIXTR010000155.1 GCA_027483845.1 Caulobacteraceae bacterium
AAAGGCCCTTGCGCCCCGTCACGTCAGCCCTATATGCTCGCTTATGCTCCAAGTGAGCAAAAGGGAGTAGCGCCGAGCCTCGACGCCCGGCGCATTTTATAGGCCTAAGTAATGCTCACTTTGAGCATAAGGAGGGATCCCATGGCCGCTGACGGTTTCCAGTTCCCGTTCACCCCTGCGGTGCAAGCCGAGACCGCGCCCGCCTGGGAAAAGGTGAAGCACCACGTCACGCCCATGGAATGGCAGACGCAGGCGCCGCTGATCGCCGAGATCAACCGGCTGAAGCGGGACAAGAACGCGGTCATCCTCGCCCACAACTACATGACGCCCGAAATCTTCCACGGGGTCGGCGACTATGTCGGTGACAGCCTGGGTCTGGCGAAGGAAGCCGCGCGCTCGGACGCCGCGGTGATCGTCCAGGCCGGCGTGCACTTCATGGCCGAGACGTCGAAGATCCTCTCGCCGGACAAGCGCGTCCTGATCCCGGACCTGCGCGCCGGCTGCTCCCTGGCCAGTTCGATCACGGGCGCCGACGTCCGCCTGATCAAGCAGCGCTACCCCGGCCTGCCGGTGGTCACCTATGTGAACACCACCGCCGACGTGAAGGCCGAGACGGACATCTGCTGCACCAGCGCCAACGCCGTTCAGGTGGTGGAACAGGCCGCCGCCCAGTGGGGCGTCGACAGCGTCATCCTGATCCCCGACGAATTCCTGGCCCGGAACGTGGCGCGCCAGACCGATATCAAGATCATCGCCTGGAAGGGCCGCTGCGAGGTGCACGAGCGCTTCACCGCAGCCGACATCCTGGAGCTCAGGGACGCCTATCCCGACGCCGAGATCCTGGCCCACCCCGAATGCCCGGCCGAGGTTCTGGAAGTCTCGGACTTCGCCGGCTCGACCGCGGCGATGAACGACTACGTGATCCAGCGCCGGCCCAAGCGCGTGGTGCTGATCACCGAGTGCTCGATGGCCGACAACGTCGCCGCCGACGCGCCGTTCACCGAGTTCGTGCGGCCCTGCAACCTGTGCCCGCACATGAAGATGATCACGCTGGAGAACATCTACGAGGCGCTGCTGAACGATCGCTACGAGGTGACGGTGGATTCGGCGATCGCCGACCGCGCGCGCCTGGCCGTGCAACGGATGATCGACCTGCCGCCGCCGGCGGTCCCCGCCCGCTATGACCTGGTCAAGGCCCGCCACCACGTCGATGTGGAGCTGATCTGATGACCCGGCTCCGTCACGACGGCGTGGTCGTGGTCGGCGCCGGTCTCGCGGGGCTCACCGCGGCCCTGGCCGCCGCCCCGGCGAAGGTCCTGGTGCTGACAGAGGCCGCGCTGAATCACGGCTGTTCCTCGGCCTGGGCGCAGGGTGGCGTCGCCGCCGCCCTCTCCGCCGACGACGCGCCCGCCCTGCACGCCGCCGATACGGTGAACGCGGGCGCCGGACTGGTCGATCTCGGCGTCGCAGGTCTCCTCGCCGAGGAAGGCCCCGACGCTGTGCGCCGGCTGGCAGCCCTGGGCGCGCCGTTCGACCGCAAGGCGGACGGCGGCTTCGCCCAGAGCCTGGAGGCCGCGCACTCCCGCCCCCGCGTGGCGCGGGTGAAGGGTGACCAGGCGGGCCGCGCGATCATGGAGGCGGTGACGGTCGCCGCCCTGGCCGCGCCGCACATCCAGGTGAAGACCGGCGCGAAACTGGCCGGCCTCCTGCAGGACGCCGAAGGCCGCGTGCGCGGCGTGCTGGCCCGGATCGATGGCCAGCCCGTCGAGATTACCGCCCGCGCTGTGATCCTCGCCACAGGTGGGATCGGCGGCCTGTACGCCGTCACCACCACGCCCGCCCAGTTGCAAGGCGACGGTCTGGGCCTGGCCGCCCTGGCCGGCGCGGAGATCGCCGACCCCGAGTTCGTGCAGTTCCACCCGACCGCCATCGACATCGGCCGCGATCCGGCGCCGCTGGCCACCGAGGCCTTGCGGGGTGAAGGGGCCAAGCTGGTGGACGCGGCCGGCCAGCCGTTCATGGCCCGCTATCATCCGGACGCCGAACTGGCGCCGCGCGACGTGGTGGCCCGCGCCATCCATGCCGAGCGGATGGCGGGCCGCGGCGCCTTCCTCGACGCCCGCGCCGCCGTGGGCGAGCATTTCCCCGACGAGTTCCCGGCAGTGTTCGCGGCCTGCATGTCCGGCGGCGTCGACCCGCGCGTCCAGCCGATCCCGGTGGCGCCGGCGTGCCACTACCACATGGGGGGGATCGCCACGGATACGGACGGCCGCACCAGCCTGCCCGGCCTCTACGCCGCCGGCGAATGCGCCTCGACCGGTGTCCACGGCGCAAACCGGCTGGCGTCGAACTCGCTGCTGGAAGCAGCCGTGTTCGGTCACCGGGCCGGGCGCGCCGCCGCCGCCGAGCATCCCCGGCCGGCGTCGCACATGGTCGTGACCGCCGCGCAGCTCCCGGATGACGCGCTTCCCCACCTGCGCCAGGCGATGAGCGATGAGGCGGGGGTGATCCGGAACGCAGAAGGCCTTGGACGCCTGCTGACCCTGATCGACAGCCTCGAGGCCGCGCACGGCCGCAGCGCGCCGTTGATCGCGGCGCGGCTGGTGGCCGCTTGCGCCCTCGCACGCCGCGAAAGCCGCGGGGGTCACTTCCGCATGGACTTCCCCGAAGCGCTTGCGCCCCACCGCACGTTTGTCACGCTCGGCGCCGTCGAGCCGACTGGCCTGAGGTTCGCCGCCGAATGATCGAGCCCCTTCCCGACCTGCTTGTCGCCCCCGTCGTGCGCGCCACTCTTGCGGAAGATCTCGGCCGCGCCGGCGACGTCACCGCTCAGGCCTGCGTCCCCGCCGACGCTCAGTTGACCGCAGATTTCGTGGCGCGACGCGGCGGCGTAGTGGCGGGCCTGTCCTGTATCCGCCTCGCCCTGGCCGAACTCGACCCATCGACCACCGTCCACGAGCTGACCGAGGACGGCCAGGCCGTGCCCGCCGGCACCACCCTGGCCCGGGTCAGCGGCAATGCGCGGGCGATCCTGACGGCCGAGCGCACGGCGTTGAACCTGATCGGCCGCCTCTGCGGCATCGCCACCCTGACCCAAGACTTCGTCGACGCCGTCGCCGGCACCCACGCCAGGATCACCGACACCCGCAAGACCACCCCAGGCCTGCGCGCGCTGGAGAAGTACGCGGTGCGGTGCGGCGGCGGCGTCAACCACCGCTTCGGTCTGGATGACGCCATCCTGATCAAGGACAATCACGTGGCCGCCTGCGGCTCCGTCGGCGAAGCCGTCCGCCGCGCCAAGGCCTTCGCCGGACACCTCATGAAGGTCGAGGTCGAGGTCGACAGCCTGCTGCAGCTTCAGGAAGCGCTGGGGAACGATCCCGACGTCATCATGCTGGACAACTTCACCCTCGACGACATGCGCGAGGCGGTGAAGCTGGTCGGGGGCCGGGTGGTCCTGGAAGCCTCAGGGGGCATCACCCTCGAGACCGTCAGGGGCGTCGCAGAGACCGGCGTCGACGTGATCAGCGTCGGCGCCCTCACCCACTCCGCCAAGGTCCTGGACATCGGTCTGGACGCCGTCGACGCCTAGCTGGCGAGCCTCATCGGGGCCTCTTCGGCGTCCACCGGACGTGTGGCTGCGCCCGAGTGGACCTTGAACGCGGACACCAGCTGGCTCAGGTCGTGCGCTTGGCGCGACAGGGTGTGGCTGGCCGCCGTGCTCTGCTCCACCATGGCGGCGTTCTGTTGGGTGGTGTGATCCATCTGATTGATGGCCGTGTTGACCTGACCCAGCGCCGAGGACTGTTCGCGCGCGGACGCCGCGATCTGCGTCACAACGACGGCGATCTCGTTGAACTGTTCGAAGATCTGGCGAAGCGCCTTGCCGGTCTGATCGACAAGATCGACGCCCGCGCCGACCTGGCGGCTGGACGCCGAGATCAGCGTCTTGATCTCCTTGGCGGCATCGGCGGAGCGCTGGGCCAGTTGGCGGACTTCCGACGCCACGACCGCGAAGCCGCGGCCGGCCTCGCCGGCGCGGGCCGCCTCGACGCCCGCGTTCAGCGCCAGCAGGTTCGTTTGGAACGCGATCTCGTCGATCACGCCGATGATCTGGCCGATCTGGTTGGACGAAGTGGAGATCTCGTCCATGGCCGCCACGGCCCGGTCGACGACGCCGCTGCTGGCCTCGGCGCTGGACCGCGCCTCGGCGACGACCGTGTCGGCCTGCTGCGCGCCTTCGGCGGTCTTGCGCACGGTCGCGGTGATCTCATCCAGCGCCGCCGCGGTCTCCTCGAGGTTCGCGGCCTGGGCCTCGGTGCGACGCGACATGTCGTCGGCGGCCTGGCTGATCTCGTTGGCGCCCGATGACATATGGTTGGACCCGTCCTGGATCTTGGCCAGGGTGCGTTCCAGGTTCGAGACCGCGCCGTTGAAGTCGTTGCGCAGCTGCTCGTACGAGCCGTTGAAGGCGGTATCGATCCGATAGGTCAGGTCGCCGGCCGACAGGCGCGACAGGCCCTTGGCCAGGGCGTCGACCACCGCGGTCTGCTCGGCCTGCACCCGCGCCCGTTCGGCTTCGGCGGAGGCGCGTTCGCGGGTGGCCGCAGCGGCCGACTGTTCGGCCTCGCCTTCCAGCCGCAGCCGCGCCAGGGCGCCTTCCTTGAAGCTCAGCACGGCCTGGGCCATCTCGCCCAGCTCATCCTTGCGCTCGGTGGCCGGAACGCTGACGTCGTTGTCGCCCGAGGCCAGCTTGCGCATGACCTGGGTCATCGACCGCACCGGGGCGCCGATCGAGCGGGCCAGGATCACGCCGCAGGCCAGGGCCAGCAGCGCCAGCAGAATGACCCCGCCGACGACGCCCAGCGTGACCCGCTGCAGGGCCGCCGCCTGTTGGGCGGTTTCGTACGCCTGGGTGGCCGTGGCGGCCTTGTCGATCGCCTCGAGGGCGTCCTCGACGGGCCCGATCGCCGCGTCGGCCACGCCGTCGTGGCTGACCAACTGGACGCCCTGCGCCCGCGTGGCCGGGCTGGACCCCAGGGCTACGCCGACATTCAGCGCCACCTTTTCGTAGTTCGCGAACGCGGCCTCGGCCTTCTGCACCCGCGCCATGGCGACGGAGTCGCCGGCGGCCAGAGCCCGGAGCTCCTTGAGCGCCCCGAAGAACTTCGGCTTGTGAGCCTCGTTGATCCGCTTCACGTAGTAGGTGTCGCCGGACAGCAGGAACCCGCGCAGCGAGTTCTCCTGCCGCGCCAGCCGGAACGTCGCATCGCGCGCCGCCGACAGCGCCTGACGGGCATGCTCGGTCCGCGCAACCGACGCCACCAGCGAGGCGTTGTTCAGGTAGAGCGCGACGCCACCCGCTGCAATCGTGGCGAGCATCGCGGAGAATACCAAGATCAGCTTGGCAGTGATCGATACGTTGCTGAACTTCACGGGCAATCCTGGGGAGGAGTCATAAATGTTGATGAACACTTACAACTAGAGTCCTACCCAGCCCTTAAAGTCGCATTCCCGACAGTGGGGCAACATGCCGCATCTTCCCATTTTGCGAGACATTTTCCCATGTGTTGCTTGAATTGTGACAGTCCGTTGACCGTCAGTTCATCTCTCTGGACTTAACGCCTGCAGACAAGATTTGCCGGCCAAGAAGAGAGCCCCCCATGACCAAGTTGCTGCGGACGTCGCTCCTCGCCGTCCTGATGGCGAGCGCTTCGGCGCAAGCCATGGCGCAGACGGCCGATGACCGCATCGCCGCCCTTGAAGCCAAGATCGCGGCGCTGACGGGTGAGTTGTCCGATCTCAAGACCGAGACCAAGAAGGCCAATCAGGACATCAACAAGAAGCTCGCGGCGACTGCGACCCTGTCCAATGGCCGCCCGACGATCGCCAGCAGCGACGGGGCCAACAAGTTCGCCATCCGCGCCGTCGCGCAGTTCGACGCCGCGGCCTACAACGCGCGCAACAACGTGCCGGGCCGCAACGACTTCAATTCCGGCACCAACTTCCGCCGCGCGCGCATCGGCGTCGAGGGCACGGTCGCCAAGGACTGGAACTACGCCTTGACGACCGAGTTCGGCGGCGGCGGCGGAACGGAATCCGTCCAGCTGAACGCGGCCTACGTCGAGTACGCCGGCTGGCGCCCCGCCGCGGATGTCACCGCGCGGTTCCGGATCGGGGCCTGGGCCACGCCGACCGGCCTGGAGGACGCCACGTCCAACACCGAGGGCCTGTTCCTGGAACGGGCCGCCGTGGCGGAGATGGTGCGCAACCTGGCCGGCGGCGACGCCCGCTCGGGCGTCGGCATCCTGGCCAACGGCGAGCGCTGGACGGCGACGGCGGTCTTCACCGGCGGCCTGGTCGGCAACACGAGCGAGTTCGACGAGCAGTCGGGCTTCCTGACCCGGGTCGCGTTCAGCCCCGTCTCGGGCAAGGACTATGCGCTGCACGTCGGCGCCAACATCCAGGGCGTCCTCAATCCCGCCGACACCGGCGCGGGCGTCACCAAGGTCACCCAGATCCGGCTGCGCGAGCGGCCTGAGCTGCGGGTGGATGGCACGCGCCTGATCGATACCGGCGCGCTCAACGCCAACGGCGTCACCGCCTATGGGGCCGAACTTGGCGCCTACTACAAGAACCTGCAGGTTTCGGCCGAGGCCTTCCGCATCGACGTCGACCGTATCGGCGCCCGCGATCCCAGCTTCGGCGGCTGGTACATCCAGGGCGCCTGGACCCTCACCGGCGAGCGCCACGTGTGGTCCAGCGGCTCAGGCGGCTTCAAGGGCATCAAGCCCGCGAAGAACTTCAGCCCGGCCGACGGGACCTGGGGCGCCTGGGAGCTCGCGGCGCGCTACAGCGTCCTCGACCTCAACGACAACGCCGGCGTGCGCGGCGCGGCCACGCCGGTCGGCGGCGTCCGCGGCGGCGAACAGACCGTCGCGACCCTGGGCCTGAACTGGTACCCGAACCCGGTCTATCGCTTCCAGGCCCAGTACCAGCACGTCAACATCGACCGCCTGAGCGCCACGGGCGTGCAGGTCGGCGAGGATGTGGACATCGTCTCCCTGCGTAGCCAGGTGTCCTTCTAGGCCCGCGCCGCCATCCGGCTTGCCGCCGTCGCAGCCGCCTCAGCGCGGCCGTCGATGGCGGCGGCCATCCGGGCCTTCACCTGCGCCAGCACCTCGGGGCGCGCCAGCTCCGGCCGACCGCGCTCGAAGGGCGGCGCCGGCGCATATTCCAGGCCAAGCTGGATCGACTCGGCGAAGTCCCGGCCGGCCAGCTCCTCCAGCATCACCAGGGCGAAATCGATGCCCGCCGTCACGCCGCCGCCGGTGATGACGTCGCCATCGCGCGCCACCCGTTCCTCCGAGACCGTCGCGCCGAAGGCCGGGAGCAGGTCGCGCCAGGCCCAGTGCGTCGCCGCCCGTCGCCCTTTGAGGAACCCCGCGGCCCCCAGGATCAGCGAGCCGGTGCAGACTGATGTTCTATAGCGCGCTATCTCGCCCAGCCGCCGGACCTGCGCCATGAAGGCGTCGTCCAGCATGGCGTCCGTCGTTCCGAAGCCGCCTGGGATGCACAGCACATCGCAGCGCGCGACGTCTTCCAGCGGGGTGAGGTTGGTGAAGGTCAGCCCCTCCGCCTCGATGTCCCGGCCGCCCAGCGACCCGACGATGATGTCGGCGTTGGGGGTCCGCACCAGGAACTGATGCGGTCCGGTGAAGTCCAGGTGGGTCACCCCGGGATAGAGGACAAAGACGATCTGTAGCCTGCTCATGCGCGCCTCCTGCGGTCGTGGCGGCAACCTAGGCTTGGCCGGGATTGTCTGAAATGCCATTGTTCCCATAATTCCTGCCAGATCGGACACGCCATGCCCCGCCGCCTCGCCCTGGTGATCTTCCCCGGGTTCCAGCTGCTGGACGCCGCCGGGCCGATCGCCGCCTTCGAGATCGCCGAGCGCTACCGGCCGGGCAGCTACGACTTGGCCGTCCTCGCGCCCGGCGGGGGACAGGTGGCCAGCTCCTCCGGCGTGCGGTTCGCCGCCGAGCCGCTGGCCGACGGGCCGTTCGACACGATCATGATCTCAGGGGGCGACGGCACGCGCGCGATCGAGGAACTCAGCCATATCGTCCGCTGGCTGAAGGTGGCCCGGGCCCGGCGACGCACCAGCGTCTGCTCGGGCGCCTATGTCCTGGCCGAGGCCGGCCTGCTGGACGGACGGCGCTGCACCACGCACTGGAGCCGCACCGACGACTTCGCCCGCCGCTATCCCAAGGCAAAGCTGGACGCCGACCGCATCTTCATCCGCGACGGCGACATCTGGACCTCGGCGGGGATCACCGCCGGCATCGACCTGGCCCTGGCCCTGATCGAGGACGACCTTGGCGCGGACGTCGCCCGTCGCGTGGCCCAGCAGTTGGTCGTCCATCAACGCCGGCCGGGCGGCCAGTCGCAGTTTTCGGCCCTGATTGATCTCGGCGGCCGTTCAGGCCGGTTCGCCGATCTCATGGACTGGATGCGGGCGCGGCTGAACGAAACCCTGGCGGTCGAGCGGCTCGCGGCGCAAGCGGCCATGAGCCCGCGCAATTTCGCCCGCGTCTTTGCCGCGGAGACCGGGGTCACGCCCGCGAAAGCCGTCGAGCGGCTGCGGCTGGAAGCTGCGCGCACGGCTGTCGAGACCAGCCATGCCACCATCGAGCAGGTTGCGGACGCCACCGGCTTCGGCGATCCCGAGCGAATGCGCCGCGCCTTCCTCAGAGCGTTCGGCCAGCCGCCGCAAGCGTTGCGGCGGGCTGCCCGCGGCTAGGTCGTACGCTCGGCCTCGGCCCGCCGATCCACCGGTTCCAGAAAGTAGGACAGCGGCGCGTCCAGGCAGAGGGATAGCTGCACCAGCATCGGCACGGACAAAGGGGTCTGACCCGTCTCGTACTTGTGAACCTGCTGCAGGCTGACGCCACAGCGGGCCGAGACCTGGGCGAGTGACAACCGCAGCTCCCGACGACGATCGGCCAGGCGCTTCCCCACGGCGGAACTGATGGCTTCGGGTGTCACGCAGGCGAGTCCGGGAGATCTTGCTGATGAACGGGAGGCGCCGATGGTGCGCCGCCGCATTCCGCACCCTTACCGCGCTCAACCTGACCAACAGGTGAACCCGTGTGCTTTCAAATTAGGCGCTAAACCGCTTGGTATGCGCGGAACTAACCATGTTTTCGCGCGCTGGTTGAAAGCTGGAAAGGACCAGGAACCACCCCCGACGCTCATGGTTGTGCGGGTGGGACGGCTGCTCACGGCGGTCGGCTGGCTCAATTCAGGAATCCATCGATGAAATCTACGACCCTCACCGCGCTTGTCGGCGCCACGGCGCTCTGCCTCACCGCCGGGACTGCGCAAGCCGCCGTGACCTTCATCGGCTATCAGACCTCGCTCACCGCTGGCGAAAGCCTCGTCACCGGGTTTGAAGGCGGCCCGACGCTCGCCGACGTCTCGTTCCTGGAGTCGGGATACAGCCTGACTGGGACGGCGACCCTCTTCACCGGGACCACGCGCGTCAGCGCTGCGCCCGCCACCTCGGCGGGCACGCGCGACACCACGCAGTACCTGAGCGTCCAGAAGGGCAAGTCGGCGACGCTCGACACCCCGCTGCTGAGCTCGATCAGCTTCTACATCGGGTCGCTCGACAGCTGGAACAGCTTCACCTTCAACCTCGCCAACGGCACGACCCAGGTCGTGACCGGTGCGGCGCTCGGCAGCCTGCCGGGCATGAGCGCGAACGGCAGCCAGACCTCGTTCACCACCAACGGGCGCCTGACCTTCAGCTTCGACAGCGCCATCGACAGCGTGATCTTCGCCTCCAGCGGTAATGCGCTCGAGATCGGCGACATCGCGGCGATCACCGCGTCCGGGGCCATTCCCGAGCCGGCGGCGTGGACGATGATGATCATGGGCTTCGGCGGCATGGGCAGCCTGCTGCGCCGCCGCCAGCTTCCCTTGGCGCGCGCTTAGCGTCCCAGCCCGGCCGCAAGGCCGGGCTTCTTCCTCTTGAGCCCGCGGGAGGATCCGACGTGACCATGTTCGCCCCCATCGTCGCCGCGCC
>JAIXTR010000118.1 GCA_027483845.1 Caulobacteraceae bacterium
TCACCAGCGTGATCCGAACGCGCTCGCCCGCGGTGAGCGTGTAGGGCGGCGGACGGTCGGCGAACCGCTTGCCGTCGAACCCCCACATGAACCGCTCCATGTTTCCGGTGAGCCGGATCTCCATCGCTCTCGACGGCGGCCGCGTGTCGGGGTTGGGCTCGAGGGCCACGAGATCGGTGTAGACCAGCACCCGGTGGCCGACGCTCTCCAGGCCCTGGCCCGGCTCGCCCGTTCGGTCCCTTGGCATGGGTGCGATCATCTGCACGCCAGGACCGAGCGCGACCTGCGGCGCCTTGCTGGCGTCCAGCATCGCCATGCTGTGCCCCATGACGTCCGACCCGCGCACCCGCGGCGGGGCCATGCCGGGCTCCGGCTTCGGCGCTGGCGCGGGCACCGCATGGCCCATGGCCGCGTGGTCCATCCCAGCGTGGTTCATGCCCGCGTGGCCGCCGCCCGACATGTCCATGCCCATGTCGCGCATGGTGGTCAGCGGCCGAGTCCGCAGCGGCGGGACCTCGGCGCTCATCCCGAGGCGCGGCGCAAGCGTGGCGCGGGCCATGCCGGAGCGATCGGCCGCCTCGGCCACCAGGGTGTAGGCCTGGTCCGCCTGCGGCTGGACAATCACGTCATAGGTCTCGGCGTTGCCGATCTGGAACTCATCCACCGTCACCGGCCGCACGGGTTGGCCGTCCGATGCGGCGATTGTGAGCTTCAGGCCGGGAATGCGGACGTTGAAGATCGTCTGAGCCGCCGCGTTGACCAACCGCAGCCGCACCCGCTCGCCGGGCTTGAACAGCCCGGTCCAGTTGTCGGCCGGCCCATGGCCGTTTGCGAGGAACCGGAAGGCCGCGCCGGTGATGTCGGAGATGTCGGTGGGATCCATCCGCATCGCCGCCCACTCGCGCCGCTCGGCCAGGGTCTGGTCCCGGCCCGCCAGCAAGCCGGCGACCGTCTGCTTCTGGAAGTTGAACACCCCCGGCTGGCCCTTCAGCCGCTGGAACAGCACGTGGGGATGGGTGAAGCTGTAGTCGGAGAGCACGATCACATGCTCGCGGTCGAACGGGATCGGGTCTTCTCCCGCCGGGTCGATGACGATGGGCGCGTAGTGACCCATCTGCTCCTGCAGCCCGGAGTGGCTGTGGTACCAGTAGGTCCCGCTCTGGAGGATCGGGAACTCGTAGGCGAAGGTCTCGCCCGGCCGTATCCCCGGGAAGCTGACGCCCGGCACGCCATCCATCTGGAACGGCACCAGCAGGCCGTGCCAGTGGATGGAGGTGTCCTCGTTCAGCCGGTTCTCGACCTCCAGACGCACCTTCTGGCCCTCCCGCAGGCGGATCAGCGGCCCGGGCATCGTGCCGTTTATCGCCACCGCGTGGCCGGCCTTGCCGTCGATGCGCACCGGGGCGTGGTCGATGGTCAGGCGGATGGTCTCGCCCGACAGCGTTGGCAAGGTGGAGAGACCCGGCGTCGCGCTGCGCGCCCAGTCCGGCCGCAAGGCCGCCAGCGCCGCGGCGCCGGCCAGGAATTCACGACGGGGAAGACGGATCATTCGCAAAGCCTGCAAGCCATGGATCGACGTCGAGGCCCGGAACCGACGAGACCGACGCTGCGACGCATATAGGCGGAGTTGCGCATCAACGCTCTCCCAATGCCGCAAGGCTGTTCGACGGAGGCCTGATCCGGGACCGCGCGCCGTGCACCAGACTGAACAGCGCCGGCAGGACCAGCAGGGTCAGAAGGGTGGACGAAATGATCCCCCCGATGACAACGGTCGCCAGCGGACGCTGCACCTCCGCGCCCGCGCCGACATTGAGCGCCATGGGGACGAAGCCGAGGCTGGCGACCAGGGCCGTCATCAACACCGGGCGCAGCCGGGTCAGCGCCCCCTCGCGTATCGCCTCATCGAGGGGGCGGCCGTCGGCGACCAGGCTGCGGATGAAGGTCAGCAGGACCACGCCGTTCAGCACGGCGACCCCCGAGAGCGCGATGAAGCCGACCCCCGCCGAGATCGACAGTGGCAGCCCCCGCAGCAGCAGGGCCGCGACGCCGCCGGTCAGCGCGAGGGGCACGCCGGAGAAGACGATCGCGCTGTCACGCCAGGACCGGAACAGCGCGAACAGCAGGGCGAAGATCACCGCCAGCACCAGGGGCACGACGAGCTGTAGCCGTTTGGCCGCCGAGATCAGCTGCTCGAAGGTCCCGCCGTAGGTGATCCAATAGCCCGCCGGCGGCTTCACCTCGGCGCCGACCTTGCTCTGAACCTCGGCGATGAAGCTGCCGAGGTCGCGGTCGCGGACGTTCGCGGTGACCACCACCCGCCGCTTGCCGTCCTCGCGACTGATCTGGTTGGGGCCGTCCTCGACCACGACCGTGGCGACCTCCTCCAGCGGCACGAAGGCGCGGGCGCCGACGCCCGCGGGCACGGGGATCTGAAGGCGCGCAATGGCGGCCGTGTCCTGGCGGATCGCTTCCGGCAGCCGGACAACGACATCGAAGCGACGATCGCCCTCGAACACCTGGCCGGAGACCACGCCGCCGACCGACGCCGACACGACCTCCTGCACATCAGCGATGCTGAGGCCCAGGCGCGCGAGCGCGGCGCGATCCGGCCGGATCTGCAGGACCGGCAGCCCGGTCACCTGCTCCACCCCGACGTCCTCGGCCCCCTCGATCCCCGCGACGACGCCCTTGATCTGGTTACCGACCTCGAGAAGCTGGTCGAGGTCGTCGCCGAACACCTTGATCGCCACATCCGCGCGCACGCCGGACAGCAGTTCGTTGAACCGCATCTGGATCGGCTGGGTGAACTCGTAATTGTTGCCCGGCACGCCCGCCACGACCGCCTGCAGTTCCTCCACCAGCTTAGCCTTTGGTTTGCGGGGGTCGGGCCAATCCTTGCGGTCCTTCAGCATGATGAAGGTGTCGGCCACCGACGGCGGCATGGGATCGGTCGCCACCTCCGCGGTGCCGATCTTGGAGACCACCCGGTCAACCTCCGGCAGCGACTTGATCCGTCGTTCCAGGATCCCCTGCATCTGGACCGCCTGGGTCAGGCTCGTCCCCGGAATGCGCAGGGCATGCATGGCGATGTCGCCTTCGTCGAGATTGGGCACGAACTCCGAACCCATGCGGCTCGCCGCCACGCCGGACACCGTCACCAGGACAAGCGCCACACCCACCACCGCGGCGCGCCGACGAAGCGCGAGGTCGAGCGCCGGCCGATAGAGCCGCCGCGCGCCGCGCATGATCCGGCTCTCCGTCTCCTGCACGCGCCCGGACACGAAGAGCGCAACCGCGGCCGGAACCAGGGTCAGGGACAGGACCAGGGCGAACGAGAGCGCCATGACGACGGTGATCGCCATGGGGTGGAACATCTTCCCCTCCACGCCGGTGAGGGCGAAGATCGGCACATAGACCAGGGTGATGATCAGCACGCCGAACAGAGACGGCCGGATCACCTCGCTGGAGGCCGAGGCGGCCAGATCGAAGCGTTCCTGCCGTGTGAGCAGCCGCCCCGCGGCGTGCTGGGCCTCGCCGAAGCGACGCAGGCAGTTCTCGA
>JAIXTR010000168.1 GCA_027483845.1 Caulobacteraceae bacterium
CGGCCTCGGTCAGGTCGGCGCCCGCCAGATTCGCGCCCGAGAAGCACGCCCCCCGCAGGTTGGCCTTGCGCAGATTGGCGTTGCGCAGGTCGGCCCGGCGCAGGTCGCATCCCGACAGGTTCGCCCCCTCGAGCTGGGCGTCGGTCAGCCGCGCGCCGTCGAACACCGAGCCTGTGAAGTCGCCCCCCGACAACTTGCGCCCCGTCAGGTCCAGGCCGCTGAAGTCCACGAACGGCAGCTGCGCGCGCTTGCCGCCCTTGCCCGCCAGAAAGCGCCCGTGATTGTCCAGCAGGATCGAGAGCTCGCCCTCGCTCAGCCGGCGTCGGCCAGGCAGATTGGGACCGGCCGGCAGGCCGTTCGCGCGCGTCATGGGTCGCTAGATGACCTCGTCGAGGCCGCGCGCGCCGTGCCGGACGATGCCGGTGAAATCGGCCTGTTTCAGCGCTGCGCGGGTGAAATTGGCCCGGCTCAGATCGGCCTCCACGAAGACGGCGAACCGCACGTCGGCGCCGGTCAGGTCGCAGTTTTTGAGCTGGGCGTTGGTCAGGTTGGTCGGCAGGACCCGGTCGGCCCCCAGCAGCAGCGGCCCCATCTGGGCCTCGCGCAGGTCGGCGCCCGAGAGCTTGGCCCCCACCAGCCGCGCGCCCCGCAGGTCCGCGCGGCGCAGGATGCAGTTGCGCAGGTCGGCGCCCTCGAGGTGCGCGCCCTGAAGCTGCACGCCTTCCATGTCGAGGCCGTAGAAGGTGGCGCCCTTGGCCGACAGAGCGGTCAGGTTGTACCCCCGCACCGACGACAGGGCCCGCAGGTCGGCGTTGTCGAACGACGAGGGCTTGCCCTCCCCACCGCCGGTCTCGCACCACTTGGCGTGGTCCTTGATCATCTGTTCGTAGGGCAGGTCGCTCAGCGCCCGACCCACCGGCTCGTCGGTCAGCGCGCCCGCCATGTTGGCGTCCGAGACGTTCCACGCCACGGTCCGCGCGCCCACCAGGATGGCGTCGCGCATGTCGGCGCCGGCAAGGTCCGCCCCCGAAAGGTCGGCCCCCGACAGGTTCGCCCCGCGCATGGACGCCTGCTTCAGGTTGGCGCGAATCAACTTGGCGTCCTTGAGGATCGCGTCGGTGAAGTCCGCCCGCACGGCCACGGCCCCGGACAGGCGCGAGCGTTCCAGATTGGCGCCGGCCAGGATGGCGCCCTGAAGTTCGCCCTGGTTGGGCAGGCCGATCTCCAGCTTACGGAACCCGAACTGCCGGTCGCCGGCGGCCAGGGTGCCCTCGCGCAGGTCGGCTTCGAACAGGTCCGCGCCCGTCAGATCGACGTTTCGCATGCACGAGCCGCGCAGGTCCGCCCGCCGCATCGACGCTTCGCGCAGGTCCGAGCCGCCGAGGTCGGCGCAGAAGAAGGTGGCGTTGTCCAGCCGCGTGCCGCGCAGCTTGCAGTCGTTCAGGATCGCGCCCGTGAAGTCGGCGTCGCAGAGATTGCGGCCGAACAGCACCGTCCCCGACAGGTCCTTGAACGCGAACACCGCCCGCGCGCCGCCGGGTCGCGAGCTCCACAGCCGGTCGTGCTTGGCGCAGATTTCGTCGACCTCTGCCTGGGTCAGGCGGGCTTGGACGAGCGATCTGGCATTGTCGGCGGACATAAACTTGAGCTTTGGACGGGCGACCGAAAGAGGATGGCAACCACGTTAGGCTGCGCGGATTAACGGCGACTTTCCAGAGTTTTAGCTGGACTGTAGGTGGCGTAGAGGCGGTCAGCCTCCGCCTCCAGCAACCCCCGGTCGGTCACGATACCGGCGTCATGCAACCTGCGGCATCCTTCGCCGTCCGCGAACGCCGAGGCGTCCGCCGACGCGATCACCACCCGGGCCACGCCGGCCGCCACCAACAGTTCGCTGCATGACGTCCCGCCCGCCGACCGCTGAGCGCAGGGCTCGAGCGTGACATAGGCCGTCGCGCCCCGCGCCGCCTCGCCCGCCAGCCCCAGGGCGACCTCCTCGGCATGCGGGCGGCCCCCGGCGCCGGTGGCCCCCTGCCCGACCACCACGCCGTCGCGCACCAGAATGCAGCCCACCGCGGGGTTCTCCCCCGTCAGCCCCACCTGGGTCTGCGCCAGGCTGATCGCGCGGCGCATGAACGTTTCGTCCGTCATCCCCCCACCATGGCGGCTTCATGCGTCGCCGAGAAGACAACAAGCGCAGCTACGTCCGGATCTGACGCACCGGCGTGTTCCACTCCGCCCATGTCCTTCGAAGACGACATGCGCGCGCGGCACGGACGGGTGCTGGGGGAGCTGGCCGAGACCGGGATGGTCATGGTGCGCCAGCTCTGCGACGCCATGCTGGCGACGGACGACCGGCAGACCCAGGCGCAACTGGGCCTCGCCTACCATCGCGTCTCACGCGCCGTGCGCCAGACCGTGGCGCTGGAGTTCCGCCTCTTCTACGAGCGACCCCGCGAGGCCCGGCCAGCGCCGCCGCCGGCGCCGCCGAAACCCACGCCGCCCCGCCCGCCGGCCATCCGGACCGGCTGGGACGAATACGAGCGCGACGACTCCCGCGAAAAGCTGGAGGACCTCGACGACCTGCTGGACGCCGAGACCCTCGACATGGACTTGATCCACGAGACGGTCGAAGCCTGCCTGGACGGCATCCGCCGCGACCTCGACATCGACCTTGCGTCGATCATCAGGCCCGCCGCGCCGCCCAAACCACCACCGACGCTGGCCGTACACGCCTGGCCGCCTCCAATGGCGCAGCCAAACCCCACCAGCGCAAGCCGACGGTCCGCCCTCCTGGGCGCCGGGGCATCGCTGCGGCCCCCTCCACCACCGCCCTGGCCCAGCTCCGCCTGACCCGGCGCGCCCCGCCAGCCGACCATACGGACAACACGGATCTCCACCCGAGCGGCCCCGCCGCGCGGCGCGGCCCCGTGTCGTCCGTGTTTTGCGTGGTTCCTCTTCGCCGCTCCACCCGTCACACTGTCCCGCACCCAGACGGAGACAGCGATGCGCGTGACCGGACTCGCAGGTGATCTGGCGGCGTGGCGTGAGCGGCGCGACGCTGGGGACATCGACGACCTGGGCGACCTCCTGCAACGCCTTCGTGACTGGAAAGCCCAGCACGACGCCGACCGCGCGCGGCAGGTCGGACCGTTCCTGACCATGGTCTGGGATGGCGTCTTCGCCGACGACGCCCATGCCGTGACCCAAGCCATTGGCGAGATCGAACAGGCGATGGCCCGCCGCTAGGTCGCAGCTTCGCTTGACGCCGCCGCCGCAACGTCCGATCCCACCCCCATGAGCGACCCCGCCCCGCCGGAGCTGTCGGCCCGCGCCCTGATCGCGCGCGTGGCGCGGATCTACATGGCGCCGCGCTGGAAGGGCTGGGTCGTGGCGATGCTGGCCGCCGTGGTTGTCGCCGCCTGCAGCGCCAAGCTGGTGCAGATCATCGAGCCGGCCACCAACGACCTGCTGGTCCTGCACAAGCCGGGCGCGCTCCTCTGGCTGCCGCTCACCATCGCCGCCCTGGCGCTCACCCGCAGCCTCGCCCAGGTGATCCAGGCCACCCTCGTCAACCGCATCGGCAACGCCGTGGTCGGGGACGTCCAGGTGCAGCTGTTCGGCAAGCTGGTCCGCGCGGACCTCGCCCACCTGCGGACCCGCCACTCCGGCGCCTATGTCGCTTCGGTCCTCTACGACGCCGGCCTGATCCGCGAGGCCGCCACCTCCGGCGTGGTCAACTACACCCAGAACGCCCTGATCTTCCTGGGCGCGGTGCTGGTGATGGTGGCTAACGACTGGATGCTGTCGCTGGTGCTGGTCGGCGTGGTCCCCATCGCCGGCGCCATCATGCGCCGCTTCTCCAAGCGCACCACCAAGGCCGCCAAGGGCGCCATGGAGGAGACCTCGGCCCTCTCCTCGGCGATCATGGAAAGCCTCGACGGCGTCCGCGTCGTGAAGATCGAGAACCGCGAAGCCTATGAGGAAGCCCGCGTCGCCCAAGTGGTCCAGCGCCGCCAGACGCACCTGACCAAGGGCGCCAACGCCCGGGCCCGCGCCGCGCCGGCCACCGAACTGCTGATGACCCTGATCGTGGCCATCGTCTTCGCCTATGCTGGCTGGCGATCCACCCAAGGCGAGATGAACGCCGGCGCCTTCTTCTCCTTCGTCGCCGCCCTGACCATGGCCAGCCAGGCCCTGCGCCAGCTCGCCAACCTGCAGACCGTCTTCGCCGAGGGCATGTCCGCCGCCCGCCGCCTGTTCGCCGCCCTCGACGTCGAGCCCGAGGTGCGCGAGCGGCCGGGCGCGCCGGTGCTGGACCGGGCCGAGGGCGCCATCCGCTTCGAGGACGTCGGCTTCTCCTACGGCGGCGAGGGGCCGCCGGCCCTGTCCGGCGTCAGCCTGTCGGCGTCGCGTGGCGAGACCGTCGCCCTGGTCGGCCCCTCCGGCGGCGGCAAGAGCACCATCCTCAACCTGATCCCGCGCTTCTACGACGTCACCGCGGGCCGCGTGACCCTGGACGGTCGCGATGTCCGCGACGTGGCCCTGGCCTCCCTGCGCGACCAGATCGCCCTGGTCACCCAGGAGCCGTTCCTGTTCGACGACACCATCCGCGCCAACATCGCCTACGCCCGGCCCGACGCCTCGGTGGCCGAGGTCGAGGCGGCGGCCCGCGCGGCGGCGGCGCACGACTTCATCCTGGCCCTTCCCGCCGGCTACGACAGCCTGGTGGGCGAAGCGGGGGCGCGCCTGTCCGGCGGCCAGCGCCAGCGGATCGCCATCGCCCGCGCCTTCCTCAAGGACGCCCCGATCCTGCTCCTCGACGAGGCCACCAGCGCGCTGGACACCGAGAGCGAGGCTCAGGTCCAGGCGGCGCTGAAGCGGCTGATGGCCGGCCGCACCACCCTGCTAATCGCCCACCGCCTCTCCACCGTGCGCGGCGCTGACCGGATCTACGTCGTCGACAAGGGCCGCATCGTCGAGACCGGCGACCACGCCAGCCTGGTCAAGCAACGCGGCCTCTACGCCCGCCTCGCCCAGTCCCAGGATCTGGAGGCGGAGCCCGCCGCGTGAAGAAGCTGCTCCGCTCCGACGGCGTCCAGGCGGTCCTCGGCTGGCTCCTCGGGACCTACTTGCGCCTGGTCCTGCGCACCGTGCGCTGGCGGCACGAGAACGTGGCCTGCGTCGAGCCCGTGCTGGCCGACGATGCGACCGGCGCCATCGCCCTCTTCTGGCACGGCCGCATCCCACTGTGCCTGGCCACCGCGCCGCAGTGGTGGCGCAAGCGGACCCGCTGCCTGGTCTCCCCCTCCGCCGACGGCGAGTTCATCGCCCGCGCCCTCGACATGTCCGGCTTCCCGGCGATCCGCGTCTCCTCCGCCAAGAAGGGCGATACGGCCAAGGCGCGCCAGGCCGTCGCCGCGATCCGCGAGGCCACCGCCTGGGTCAAGGGTGGCGGCGCCCTGGTCGTCACCCCGGACGGCCCCCGCGGCCCCAACGAGATCATCGCCGCCGGCTCCCTGCAGATCGCCCGCCGCTCGGGCCAGCCGGTGTTCCTCATGGGCATCGCCGCCAATCCGGCCTGGCAGCTCGACAGCACCTGGGACAAGGTCATGTTCGCCAGGCCCTTCGGCCGCGGCGCTGTGGTCTGGGAGGGCCCGCTCCACGTCCCCGCCGACGCCGACGACGCCGCGATCGCAGCCCTGATCGACGCCTGGTCCGCCCGCCTCGCCGCCGCCACCCGCCGCGCGGAGGCGCTGGTGGGACGCAGCTCGCATTGATCGCTCCCCCGGTCGGTGAGACATAGGGCC
>JAIXTR010000292.1 GCA_027483845.1 Caulobacteraceae bacterium
ACGGATCGTGGGCCGAATGGGGCAGCCAGGCCGATACGCGCATCGCCTCCGGAGCTTGACCCATAGAGCCCCGCCGCGCCGTCCTCGCCGATCTTGCCCAACTGCCCGCCATCGAGCGGTCGGCGGCGACGGCCTTCGAGGGCCGCGACGTCCCTGCGTGGCTGTTTACCGAGGCGGCCACGGCCGACGCCTGGCGGCCCCAGTTGAATGCGGGAACGCTTTGGGTGGTCGAACTTGAGGGCGTTGTGGTCGGCTATCTGGCGGCCAGTGTGATGGCGCACCGGCTGCACATCGACGAGGTTGACGTTCTGCGCCATCGCCAAGGCCAGGGCATTGGGCGTCGTCTCCTCCAGACCGCCGCCGATTACGCTCGCGATACCGGTCTGACCCAGCTTAGCCTGACCACCTTCCGTGACGTGCCTTGGAACGCGCCGTTCTACGCCGCCTTCGGCTTCCGGGAGTGGGATCCGAAGGACGCTCCCGCGAGCATCCGCCAAGCCCTGATGTACGAGGAGGCCAAGGGCCTCGCGAACCGCTGCGCCATGGCCATGGACCTCTAGCGCGGGCCTCAGCGCATCGGCGGCGCGTACATCAGCCCCGGCGCCGGGGCGTTCCACAGGGCGTTCAGGCCACGGTCCAGCCGGAGAGCCGAATCCTGCCCCAGGTCCCGGCGGAAGACCTCATGATAGGCGCCGACTTGGCGGATGACCTGAAACGCCCAGTCCGGCTTGAGGCCCAGCAGCGCACCCAGGTCGCCCTCGACGCCGAGCAGCCGGCGCGTTTCGGGATCGGTCGCCGTCTCTCGGGCCTGTTCAACGGTGTCCGCGCTGAGACCCAGTTCTTCGCCCAGCAGCGCCGCATAGACGGTCCAGCGGACGATCTCGGCCCAGACGGGATCGTCGCGACGGACGACCGGACCTAAGGGCTCCTTCGAGATGACGTCGGGCAGGATGACGTGACCATTCGGATTGCCCAGGAGTGAGCGTGATGCGGCCAAGGCGGAGATATCGGCCGTAAAGACATCGCAGTTGTCAGCCTCGTAGAGCGCGCGGGCCTGTTCCTCGGAGGCGACCATGACCGCGCGATACTTCATGCCCCGGACCCGGAAATAGTCCTCGAGGTTCCCGGCGCTGGCCGTGCCCTCCTGCACGCACACGCGCGCGCCGCCCAGTTCCTCGGCGCTGGTCAGCCCCATGGCGCGCGGCGCCAGGAAGCCCTGCCCGTCGTAGTAGGTGACGACCGGGAAGGTCAGACCCAGGCCCGCGGTCCGCGCGAAGGTCTGCGACGTGTTTCGGGAGAGCAGATCCAGCTGGCCGGATTGCAGCGCGCCGAACCGGTCCTGCGCTCCGATGACGGTAAACCGCACCTTGTCGGCGTCGCCCAGCGTCGCGGCCGCCACGGCGCGGCAGATGTCCACGTCGAAGCCCCGCCACTGCCCTCGCGCGTCCTTCAGGGCGAACCCGGGGAGACCGGCGTGGACGCCACAGGCGACGTAGCCGCGCTTGATGACGCCCTCCAGGGTCGGGCTCTTCGCCGCCTTGTAGCCGGGCTGAGCGGCGCTGACCTCCACCTTCGGCGTCGGAGCCGGGGCCTTGGCCTCAGGCTTGGGCGGCGAGCACGCGGCGAGCAACGCCATCGGGATCGCCATCGCCGCGAGGCGCCGGATCATCGCTACTCCTTGAATCACAAACCTGCTTGGGGCTCTAAGGGCGTCTGGCACTTTCGCCATCGTCGTTCGGACCCGCAAGCCCGCATGTCGGACCAGACCCGCCTGATCCACGCCGGAAAGATCGCCGGCGCGCTGGTGAACACCGTGGGGCCGCCGATTCAGAAGGGCTCGACCGTCCTGCTGCCCGACGCGGCGGCGCTGTACGACGACGACAACTACCTGACCTACGGCCGCGCCGGTCTTTCGGCCCAGGCCAGCCTACGGGCGGCGCTGGCGGAGCTGGAGGGCGCCGCTGACGTCGCGCTCTACCCCTCCGGCCTGGCCGCCATTTCTGGGGCCCTGCTGGCTCTGCTCGCGGCCGGTGACGAAATCCTGGTCGTCGACAGCATCTACAAGCCCGTCCGCCGGTTCTGCGACAACGTCCTCAAGCGGTTCGGCGTCGCCGTGACCTACTTCGATCCGGCGACCCCGCCCGAGACCCTGGTGGGCGAGGCGTCGCCCCAGGTGCGGATGATCATGCTGGAGAGCCCGGGATCGCTGTCCTTCGAGATGCAGGACACGCCGCGCATCGCCGCCCTGGCTCGGGACCGCGGCATTCTCACCGCCATCGACAACACCTGGGGTGCGGGGCTGCTGTTCAAGCCGCTGGACCACGGGATCGACGTGTCGCTGCAGGCGCTGACGAAATACGTCGGCGGGCACTCCGACGTTTTCATGGGGTCGGCCGCCGCGCGCGATCCGAAGCTGGCCGGCAAGCTGGCCGACGGGATCAATCATCTGGGCTGGGCTGTGTCCGGAGAGGACGCCTACGCCATGCTGCGCGGCCTGCGGACCCTGCCGCTGCGGTTGGACCGGCAGGGGGCGAACGGGCTGGCCATCGCGGCTTGGCTTCGCGATCAGCCGGAAGTGGCTTCGATTCTCCATCCCGCCCTTCCCGGCTGTCCGGGTCACGATCTCTGGGCGCGCGACTTCACCGGCGCCTGCGGTCTGTTCAGCTTTGTCCTGAAGCCCGCGCCTGAGGCGGCGGTGGACGCGTTCCTCGATGCTCTGTCGGTGTTTGGGCTTGGCTTCTCCTGGGGCGGCTTCGAGAGCCTGGCCATTTCCTGTGATCCGCAGCTCAAAGTGCGCCGCTACGCGAAGTCTTACGGCGGTCCGTTGATCCGGCTGCACGTCGGGCTTGAGGCGGTCGACGATCTCATGGCCGATCTTCGTCGTGCGCTGGACGCCTACGCGAAGCACGCGGGCTGAGCGCGCCCTACGCCATGGATCCCTGGCTGACTGACTTCATCGCCGAACAACAGCTTCCCCCGCGCTTCGAACTCACCTTCGAGGCCATCTGCCGTCCCCTCGCCGAGCGGGCGGTGGACTGGCGCACCGATTTCGGCCGCACGGCCTACATCGGCCTCTGCGGCGTCCAGGGGTCGGGGAAGTCCACTGTCGCCGCGGCCACCGCCCGCTACCTCCAGCGGAACGGGCTGAACGCGATTGCGGTCTCGCTGGACGACTTCTATCTCGGCCGGGAGGCCCGGGGCTGGCTGGCGCGGCAAGTGCATCGTCTGCTCCAGGTCCGCGGGCCGCCAGGCACCCACGACGTGGCCCTGGCCTGTGCGGTGCTGGATCACCTGGGCGGCGCCGGAGACACCCCCATCCCGGCCTTCGACAAGGCCACCGACGAGCGGCGACCGAAGGGCCAGTGGCGATCCGTCGAAGGGCCCGTCGACGTCGTCATACTCGAAGGTTGGTGTGTCGGCGCGCGGCCGGAGCCGACCGCCCGCCTGCGCGAGCCGGTCAATCCGCTGGAACGACGCGAAGACCCCAACGGCGCCTGGCGCGGCTATGCCAACCGTCAGCTGGCTGACGGCTATCGGGCCCTGTTCCGCCGGCTGGATCGACTGGTGCTGCTTCAGGCCCCCGGCTTCGAGGTGGTCCGGGGTTGGCGCGCCGAACAGGAAGCCAAGTTGCGGGCCAAGACCGGCGCCGGAATGACTGAGTCAGAGGTCGGGCGCTTCATCCAGCACTACGAGCGGCTCACGCGCTGGATCCTCGAGGAGATGCCCGAGCGCGCCGATTGGGTCATCCCTCTTATGGCCGATCGGTCGCCGGTCCCTTTGACGCCCTGATCATCGCCTCGCGCTCGGCCGGGGTGAGGATCCGCCAGCGGCCGTCCTCAAGATCGCCCAGGTGCAGCGGACCGATCCGGACGCGAAGCAGGTCCATGACCCGCAGATCCAGAAGCTCGCACATGCGCCGGATCTGGCGGTTGCGGCCTTCGGTGAGGGTGAACCGCAGAACCTGACCCTGAATCACGTCCACCTTCGCCGGTCGGAGCTTGCGACCGTCCAGGCTCAGGCCGTGGCGAAGCCAGCCCAGCGTCTCGTCGTCGATCCGCCCGGCGACCCGCACCACGTATTCCTTGTCGAGATGCGACTCCGGGCCGATCACGGCCTTGGCCAGGACCCCATCGTTGGAAAGAATCAGCAGCCCGTGGCTGTCGAGGTCGAGGCGGCCCAGCGGCGGCAAGCTCATCCGCGTGTCCGGGATCGTCGGGCTGTCGCCGACCAGCGCCTGGCGGGTCAGAAGCCGCACGGCGGGCGTGTAGCCGGGCTCCGGCTGGCCCGACACATAGCCGGTGGGCTTGTTAAGCACCGCGGTGAAGCCCTCGAGGCGTCCCTCGGCCTTGTCGGTCAGGGTCAGCGTCTGGCCGGGCTGGATCTTGCGGCCGGCGTCCTCGACCCGCTCGCCATCGATGTAGACGAGCCCCTCGCCGATGAGCGCCTCGGCCTCGCGACGGGAACAGACGCCGCTCTGCGCGAGCCACTTGTTGACCCGCTGGGGCTCGGCTTCGTCGTAGGTCTTCGTCCAGGCCACCGAGACCTCCATCACGTGCGCGGCTATCTTACGGCCGGTGGCGCGCCCGGCAGGGCTCGAACCTGCAACCGTCCGCTTAGAAGGCGGATGCTCTATCCTGTTGAGCTACGGGCGCCCGCGAAGACCCTAGTGGGTCCAGGGGATCCGTCTGCCAAACGCGAAATTGTCGGCATAGGCCTTGATGATGCGCTTGGCCGGCGCCGGATCCGTCAGTTGGAACGCGATGCCGTGCGTCTCGGCGTAGCGCACGGCCTCTTCCTTGGTGTCGAACGTCAGACGGACCTGGCTCGACTCGGTGTCGCTGGTGACCGTCCAGCCCATCAGGCGGTCGGGACGGCGCGCGGCGCTGGGCTCGAATTCCAGCACCCAGTTGGCCGCCTTGGCCCGGCCGGACTGCATCGCGGTCTTGGACGGACGGAAGATGCGCGCAAGCATTCTCGTTCAACCCCTCAAGTTCGCCGGCGCTGGTCGGGGCGGAGAGATTCGAACTCCCGACCCTCTGCTCCCAAAGCAGATGCGCTACCAGGCTGCGCTAC
>JAIXTR010000273.1 GCA_027483845.1 Caulobacteraceae bacterium
ACCAGCGCCAGGGGATCGCCCGTGAAGCTGGTGATGCGGACCTCGCCGCGGACCCCGAAGGCGCCCGCGACACGGCCCACCTGGATGAGATCGACGCTCACCCTTCGAAGCCCTTAGGCCTTGTCTTCGCCTTCGGCAGCGGGTGCGGCCTCGGCGGCAGGCGCCTCAGCGGCAGGCGCTTCGACAGCCGGGGCTTCTTCAGCGGCGGGCGCCTCTTCAGCAGCGGCTTCCGGAGCGGCCTCGGCAGCCACTTCGGCGGGGGCTTCTTCAGCGACGGGCTCTTCAACCACCGGCGGGTTGGCGGCCAGTTCGGCGGCCGCCGCGGCGCGGTCAGCTTCCTTCTGGGCCTTTTCCTCGGCGCGTTCGTTGGCCTTCTTGCCCGGCTTGCCCTTGTTCGGGTTGTTGCCGGCTTCCCACTTCACGATGTCCAGCTTGCCGAGTTCGCGGGCGACGCGGTCGGTCGGCTGGGCGCCCTTGGCCATCCACTCCTGGATGCGCTCGACCTTCAGCACGACGCGGTTCGGGTCGTCCTTCTTCAGCAGCGGGTTGTAGGTGCCCACCTTCTCGATGAAGCGGCCATCGCGGGGCGAATGGCTGTCGGCGACGACGATCGAGTAGTAGGGGCGCTTCTTGGCGCCGCCACGGGCGAGACGGATCTTCAGCATTGTATAAGTCCTTGGTCTTTCAGATTATTTCTTGAAGGGATTGAAGCCCGGCGGCAGGCCGCCGCCGAGGCCGGGAAGTTTCGGGAGACCGCCGGGCATGCTCTTCAGCTTGGCCTGCATCTCTTCGAGCTGTTCGGGCGTGGGCGCCTGACCGCCCGCCATCTGGGCGATCTTCGACATGTCCATGCCGCCGCCGCCCAGCATCTTGGCCATCTGGCCGAAGCCCTTGCCGCCGTTCTTGCTCAGCGACTTGAAGGCGTCGGCCATCTGGCGGTGCTGTTTCAGCAGCCGGTTCACCTCGGCTACGTCGACGCCGGAGCCCATGGCGATGCGACGCTTGCGCGACGCGGCCAGGATGTCCGGCTTCTTGCGCTCGGCCTTGGTCATCGCGGAGATGATCGCCACCTGGCGGTCGAAGGTCTTGTCGGTCAGACCGCTCTCGCTGATCTGCTTCTTCATGTTCCGCACGCCGGGCAGCAGGCCCATCATGCCTTCCATGCCGCCCATACGCTTCATCTGCTTGAGCTGGTCGGCCATCATGTCCAGGTCGAACTGGCCCTTGGCGAGCTTGCGCGCCGTGGCCTCGGCCTGGGCCATGTCCAGTTCCTGGGCGGCCTTCTCGACCAGGGCGACGACGTCGCCGCGTCCCAGGATGCGTCCGGCCACGCGCTGGGCGTCGAACACGTCCAGGCCGTCGATCTTTTCCGAGACGCCGAGGAACTTGATCGGCAGGCCGGTGACCGCGCGCATCGAGAGCGCGGCGCCCCCGCGGCCGTCGCCGTCGGCGCGGGTCAGCACCAGGCCGGTCAGCGGCAGGCGCTCATGGAAGGCCTTGGCGGTGCGCACCGCGTCCTGACCGGTCAGGGCGTCGGCGACCAGCAGGGTCTCGGACGGTGTCGCGATCTTCGCGATCTCGGACGCCTCGGCCATCATCGCTTCGTCGATGGTCGTGCGGCCGGCGGTGTCGAGGATCAGGACGTCGAAGCCCTGCAGCTTCGCGGCCTGCATGGCGCGGCGGGCGATGTCGGGCGCCGCCTGGCCCGCGACGATCGGCAGGAAGTTGGCGCCGGCCTGCTCGGCCAGCATGCCCAGCTGCTCCATGGCGGCCGGACGGCGGGTGTCCAGCGAGGCCAGCAGGACCTTCTTGCGCTCCTTGACCAGGCGCAGCGCCAGCTTGCCGGCGGTGGTGGTCTTGCCCGAGCCCTGGAGGCCGGCCATCAGGATCACGGTCGGCGGGTTGAGCGAGAGGTTCAGGCCCTCGGCCTCGCCCTCGCCGCCCAGCATCTCGACGAGGCCGTCGTAGGTGATCTTGACCACCTGATCGGCCGGCCGGACCGAGCGGATCACCGCCTCGCCGGTGGCGGCCTCGGTGGCCTTGGCGATGAAGTCGCGGACGACCGGCAGCGCGACGTCGGCCTCGAGCAGGGCGACGCGGATCTCGCGCATCACCTCGGCGACGTCCTTCTCGGACAGCACGCCGCGACCGGAAAGCCGGTCGAAAACCCCTGTCAGCCGATCTGTAAGTGCGTCGAACATTCAATCACCTATGGCCCAAACGCAGTCGACCCCCGTGCACGATTGCGTGGACGGGGGGCCTCGCCGTCCTCGTCCCAAATAAGGCTTGGGGGTCGTGACGGTAGAGGGCGCTGACCGAGGTTGCGCCGGAAGGGCGCGCTTATGCGCTCAAAGGGGTGCGAAGGTCAAGGAAGCGGCGCATCCGGCCGGGCGGTCAGGCCCTCGACCCCGTCGCCGGAGATCGATACGAGGTCGACGGACAGGCTGATCTCCACCTCGCCGCCGTCGCGATGGGTGATGACGATCTCAGGCTTCTCGACGCCGCGGACCTCGAAGAGGATGTCCATGCGACCGCCGGGTGCGACGGTTGCGGCATAGGCCCAGGGCTTGATCAGCAGCGTGCTCTCTTCGGACTGGTCGTTGACGTAGGAGAGACGCGGCATTCAGGGACCCTCGGGGTGGCGGCGCCGATGCGGGCCTGCTCGGGGGCCGCTGTCAAGCATGGGGCCGGTCCGGAATGGGGTGGCTGAAGCGCATCCGCCTCCCTAGATTGCCCTGGACAAGCCAGCCCGAGGAGCGCCGCCATCCCCCAGAGCTCGATCGCAGACGACGTGGCGGCCATTGGCCGGATCGAGGCCGTATCGCGCATCCTCGAGGTGATCTGCCGCACCACGGGCCTGGGGTTCGCCGCTGTCGCGCGGGTTACCGAGGACAGCTGGACCGCCTGCGCCGTCCGCGACGAAATCGACTTCGGCATGGCGCCCGGCGACGAGCTGCCGATCCGCACGACCATCTGCGACGAGGTGCGCGCCATGGGCCAGGCGGTGGTGATCGACCACGTCGCCGAAGATCCCGCGTTCCGCGACCACCACACCCCCGCGCAGTACGGGTTCCAGAGCTACATCTCGACGCCGATCCGGCTGAACGGGCAGTTCTTCGGCACGCTCTGCGCCCTCGACCCACGTCCGGCGCAACTGAAGAACAGCCAGGCGCTGGCCACCTTCGAACTGTTCGCGGACCTCATCGCCGCCCATCTCGACGCGGAGCGGCGACTGGCGGTCAGCGAGGCGGCGCTGCTCGACCAGCAGGAAGCGGCGGAACTGCGCGAGCAGTTCATCGCCGTTCTGGGTCACGACCTGCGCAATCCGCTGGCCTCCATCGACGCCGCGGGCCGGCTCATCGGGCGGACCCCTCTGGACTCGCGCGCACAGACCCTGGTCGGCGCCATCCACGGCAGCGTGCAGCGCATGGCCGGGCTGATCGACAATGTGCTCGATCTCGCGCGAGGCCGATTGGGCGGCGGCTTCGTGGCCGAGCGCCGGGACGACCAGGCGCTGGGACAGGCCCTGGAGCAGGTGATCGCCGAGCTTCGGCTCGCGCACCCGGACCGGCGGATCGACGCGGAGATCCGCCTGGACCGCGCCGTCTATGCCGACGGCCGGCGGTTGGCGCAGCTGCTGTCGAATCTGATCGCCAACGCCATCACCCATGGCCGCGAAGGCGTGCCCATCAACGTGCGCGCCTTCGCCGACGGCGATCATCTGGAGGTTTGGGTCGCCAACGCCGGGGATCCGATCCCGGAGGCGGCGCGCAGCCAGCTGTTCCAGCCGTTCACGCGGGCGCTCTACCGTCCCAAGCAGCAGGGCCTGGGCCTGGGGCTGTGGATCGCATCCGAGATCGCCAAGGCGCACGAGGGCACGCTGGACGTGGCCTCCGACGCGCAGGAGACCCGGTTCACCCTGCGCATGCCCCTGGCGGCCACGCCGGCGATGGCGTCGGCCGAGTAACCGATCCGCGTCCGAAAACCGCCAGCGACGCGCCGCGGTCTGTCGTATCTTCGTTCCATGATCTGCTACGCCTTGTTCGACACCGCCATCGGTTGGGCCGGCCTCGCCTGGGGCGACCTGGGCCTGGTGGGCGTCCATCTGCCCGAGTCCGATCCCGAGACCGCGCGCCGGTCGTTCCTCCGCCGGTTCCCGGACGCGGCGGAGGCGCCCGTGCCGCCGCAACTGGACAAGACCGTGGAGGATATCCGCGCCCTGCTGCGTGGCGAGAAGCCCGACCTGCTGGATGCGCCCATCGACGCGTCCCGGACGCCAGCGTTCCACGCCCGGGTCTACGAGGTCGCTCGCGCCATCCCGCCCGGTGAGACCCTGACCTATGGCGAGGTGGCCGTGAGGTTGGGCGACAAGCTGCTGGCCCGTGAAGTCGGTCAGGCCCTTGGAAAGAACCCCTGGCCCATCGTGGTCCCCTGCCACCGGGTCACCGCGGCCGGCGGCAAGCCCGGCGGCTTCTCCGCCCGCGGGGGCGTCAACACCAAGCTGAAGCTGCTGGCCATCGAAGGCGCCGCGGCCGCGGCCCAGGCGGATCTGTTCGCCTGAGCCGACAGGGGGTCACGTCTGATGTCCGCCCGGATCGGTGGTGTCGCCGTCCGTAGCCTCGCCGCTTTCGGGCGTCCCACCCTCGACGAGGGTGCCGTCGCCATCTGACGTCCGCTCGCTCGCAGCGGGCGCGGCGGGGGTGGTCCCAAGGCCAAACCGCTTGCGAACCCAGTTCACCGCGGCGGCGCCGCCGACGGCGATCAG
>JAIXTR010000430.1 GCA_027483845.1 Caulobacteraceae bacterium
CCATCGGGTAGCTTCACGATGCGTCGGAAGCGGTCGTAGGTCTTGAGCGCGTAGCCGCCAGTCGAGACGAAATCGACGACCGCCTCGAAGTCTTCCCAGGTCAGGTCGCGGTAGGGCCCGGCCGAGCGGACCTCCTCGTAAAGATCGACCATGTGGAACGGCTCGGAGACCGCGCAGCCCATGACGTGCTGGGCCAGCACGTCCAGCGCGCCGACCCGCGGCGGGTCACCGTCCAGCTTGTTCTCGGCGATGGCCTCGCGCGCGGCCTAGCACTCCAGCATCTCGAATCGGTTGGCGGGCACGAAGATCGCCCGCGACGGCTCGTCCAGGCGGTGGTTGGCCCGCCCGATCCGCTGCACCATCCGCGACGCCCCCTTCGGCGAGGCCAGCTGGATCACCAGGTCGACGTCCCCCCAGTCGATGCCGAGATCGAGCGTCGAGGTGCAGACCACGGCCCGCAGCTCGCCGCGGGCCATCGCCGCCTCCACCTTGCGCCGCTGCTCCGCCGCCAGGCTGCCGTGGTGCAGGGCGATGGGCAGGTTGTCCTCGTTCAGCCGCCACAGCTCCTGGAAGGCGAACTCCGCCTGGAACCGCGTGTTGACGAACACCAGCGCGATCTTCGCGCCCCGGATCACCTCATAGACCTCGGCCATCGCGTGCTGCGCCGTATGCCCGGCCCAGGGCACGCGCCCTTCGCTCAGCAGCACATCCACCACCGGCTGCGCCCCGCCCGGCCCCCGCACCAGGGCGACGCTGTCGGGGCCGTGTTGCGCCCCCTCCGTCTCGGCGCTGACGCGCCGATCCACCTCCCCCGCTGGCGCAGGGGAGGCGTGAGCCGCGCCGTTTCGCTCCTCCCCTGTCCCGAAGAGGACGGGGGAGGGGGACCGCGAAGCGGTGGAGGGGGCGTTGAGCGCGCCCACCAGGTCCACCCCGCGATGGCTCGCCATCCAGTTCTTGATCACCAGCGGATCGTCCACCGTGGCGCTCAGCCCCACCCGCCGCATCCGCGGCGCCAGCTGCTGCAGCCGGGCGAGGTCCAGCGCCAGCAGGTCGCCGCGCTTGGAGGCGTGCAGGGTGTGGATCTCGTCCAGGATCACGCAGGACAGGTCCTCGAAGAATAGCCGCGCCCCCTCCCACGCGCAGAGCAGCGCCAGCTGTTCCGGCGTGGTCAGCAGGATGTCCGGCGGCTTCAGCCGCTGCCGCTGGCGCCGCGCGATGCCGGTGTCGCCGGTCCGGCTCTCGGCCGTCACCTTCAGCCCCATCTCCAGGATCGGGGCGTTCAGGTTCCGCTCGACGTCCACCGCCAGGGCCTTCAGCGGCGAGATATAGAGGGTGTGCAAACCCCGCGGTGTGTTGGCGGGCGGCCGCTCGTAAAGCTCGATCAGGCTGGGCAGGAAGCCGGCCAGGGTCTTGCCCCCGCCGGTGGGCGCGATCAGCAGGGCGTCGCGGCCTTCGCGCCCTTTCGCGACCATCTCCAGCTGGTGCGTCCGCGCCGACCAGCCCCGGCCGGCGAACCAGGCCTGGAAATTGGGGGGAAGGAGATCGGGGCGGGCCCCGGCGGCGTCGGCCATCGCGTCCCTCATACAGGTTCCCGTTCCGTTTCGCCCAGCCCAAAACCGCCGCGGTCGCTTGGGGCTGGCGTTCGGCGCGGATTTCGGCTGCAAAGAGGCCGATGCGTTTCAGCTTCGTCCTCCTGGCCTGCGCCGCCCTGGTCGCCTGCTCGCCGACCGCCGAGGCGCCCGCCGCCGCGGCCCCTGCGCGCGGTCCGGGCGGCTTCCCGCTGCCCGATCGCCCGGTCGCCGGCATCGTCGCGCCCGAATGGTCGTCCGGCCCCGACCGCGACGCCGCCGACGAGTCGGGCCAGCTGATCCGCGGCCTGGAGATCGCGCCGGGCATGCATGTCGCCGACATCGGCGCCGGCTCCGGCTACCACACCCTGCGCCTCTCGCCGGCCGTCGGTCCCACCGGCGTCGTCTATGCCGAGGATATCGTCGAGGCCTACATCTCGGGCCTGCGCCGGGAGGCCGCGCGCCGGGGCCTGACCAACGTCCGCATCGTCGTCGGCACGCCCGACGATCCGAAGCTGCCGCCCAAGACCATCGACCGGGCGGTGCTGGTCCACATGTACCACGAGGTCGAGAACCCCTATGCGCTGCTGTGGAACCTGGCCTCGGCGCTGAAGCCGGGCGGCCGGGTGGGCGTCATCGACCTGGACCGCGGCCCGGCCAGCCACGGCATGGCGCCGGCCATGCTCAAGTGCGAGTTCGAGGCGGTCGGCTACAAGCAGCTCTCCTCCGCCCCCATGGCCGGCGGCGTCGGCTACCTGGCCATCTTCGAAGCGCCGACCAAGCGTCCGCGGCCCATCGACATCAAGGCCTGCAAGGCCCGCTGACGCCATGTGCGACACCCTGGTCAGCCTCGCCGCGTCCTCCGCCCGAGGCGCCCCCCTGTTCGCCAAGAACAGCGACCGGGAGCGCAACGAGGCCCAGGTGCTGGAGCTGTCACCCGCCAGATCGGGGCCGGCCGGCGCGCCGCTGAAGCTGACCTACATCACCATCCCCGACGTCGAGCGCACCCACGCCTGCCTGCTCAGTCGGCCGTTCTGGATGTGGGGCGCGGAGATGGGGGCCAACGACCAGGGCGTGGTCATCGGCAACGAGGCGCTGCACGCCCGCACCCCGGCCCAGCGGCGCCGCGCGCTGATCGGCATGGACCTGGTCCGCCTGGGCCTGGAGCGCGCCGCCACGGCCCGCGAGGCCCTCGAGGTGATCATCGACCTGCTGGAACGGCACGGGCAGGGCGGTGACTGCGGCCACCTCGGACGGTTCTACTACAACAACGGATTCATCATCGCCGATCCGGTGGAGGCTTATGTGCTGGAGACCGCGGGGCGGTCCTGGGTCTGGCGGCGGGTGGAGACCCACCGGGCGCTCTCCAACGCCTACTCCATCGGCGCGGACTACGACGCGATCAGCCCCGATCTCGCCCGGCCCCAGCGCTACGACGTCGCCGCCGCCCTGATCGACGAGGCCCGGGATGCCGTCAGCTTCGGTCGCGGCCGCTGCGCCCGGGGCCAAGCGCTGCTGGACGCCGGCGCGCCCGACCTGACCCCCGCCGCCATGATGGCCATCCTGCGCGACCATTGGGACGACCCGGCCTGGACGCCGGCCAACACCGCCCGCCGCACGATCTGCATGCACGCGAGCTGCGGCCCGCGCCGCAGCCAGACGGTGGCCTCGATGGTCAGCGAACTGCGACCCGGCCGCACGGTGCATTGGCTCACCGGCGCGTCCGCGCCGTGCACCGGCCTGTTCAAACCCTTTGTCTTCGGCGCCGCGCCGCCGCCGTTCGGCCCCCCGCCCACCGACCGCGCCGACGCGGCCTCCCGGTGGTGGCGCCACGAGCGGCTGCACCGCGCCATGCTGCCCGACTTCACCGCCGCGCTCGCGGCCCTGGCGCCCGAACGCGACGCCCTGGAGGCGGCGTTCCAGGCCCGCATCGACGCCGCCGCCGAGGGGCCTGAGCTCGACGCCGCCATCGCCGCCTGCTGGCGCGAGGCCGACGCAGCGGAAGCGCGCTGGCTGGCGGCCCTGACCCCGACACCCGCGCGCGAGCCCCTGGCCCACCGCCGCAGCTGGGCGCGCCTCAACCGCGTCGCGGGCCGCGCGCGAGATTGATAAGAATTCACTTCGGACGGGGCTGGAGCCGCCTTAAGCGTGCCGGAACACGTCTTCTGGGGGTCAAATGTTCCGCACCGTCTGCTCTGTCCTCGCCCTGAGCGTCGCCGCTCTTTCGACCCCAGCGCTCGCCCAGGCCCCGACCGCCGCCGCCGCGCCCGCCGTGTCGGAGGACGCGCGCCTCGCCGCCTTCTTCCAGGCCGCGTTCCTGGAGACCGCCCGCCTCAGCCCTGAGACCCTGACCCAGCTGGGCATGAAGGACCGCTACGGCGAACTCGGCGACTACACCGAGGCCGGGCAGATGCAGGCGCTCGCCGTCTCCGAAGCCCAGCTCGCGCGGATGACCCGCGAGTTCGACCGGGCGAAGCTCTCGCCCAGCTCCCAGCTCTCCTACGACCTCTTCGCGCGCGGCGTTGAGACCCAGCGGATGTTCGCCAAGTGGTACTGGCAGAGCTACGCCGTCACCTCCGGCGGCAGCGCGCTGGACCAGATTCCGGTCCTGCTGATCAATGCGCACAAGGTCGACACCGTCGCCGACGCCGAGGCCTATATCGCCCGCCTCAAGGCCGTCGAGCGGGTGGCCGGAGAGGTCTCCGCCGACCTCGACCAGCGCACCGCCAAGGGCTTCCTGCCGCCGGCCTTCGTCTTCGGCCGCGTCATCCCGGACGCCAAGACCCAGCTGCAGGGCGCGCCCTTTGACACCGGCGCCGACCACCCCCTGTGGGCCGACTTCAAGGCCAAGGTCGCCGCGCTCAAGACCGACGACGCCACCAAGGCGCGCCTGCTGGCGGCCGGCGAAGCCGCGCTCAAGGGGGAATGGAAGCGGGGCTATGAGCGCTACCTGACGGCCCTCGACGCCATGTCCAAGAAAGCCACCGCCGTGAACGGTGTCTGGGCCTTGCCACAGGGCGACGCCTTCTATGCCGACCAGGTCGCCTTCTTCACCACCACCGCGCTCACGCCCGACCAGATCCACCAGACCGGCCTGGCCGAAGTCGCGCGCCTGCGGGGCGAGATGGAGGTCCTGAAGCGCAAGGTCGGGTTCAAGGGCACGCTGGAAGACTTCTTCGAGTTCGTCCGCACCGATCCGAAGACCCACTACCCGAACACGCCCGCCGGCAAGCAGCAGTACCTGGCCGACGCCAAGAAGATCATCGCCAACTACATGGCCGTGGCGAACAAGCAGTTCTCGACCCTGCCGAAACAGGCGCTGGAGGTTCGCGCCGTCGAGCCCTTCCGCGAGAAGACCGCGTCGACCGCCTTCTACAATCCGGGCGCGCCGGACGGGTCGCGGCCCGGCATCTTCTACGTCAACCTCAGCGACATGACCCAG
>JAIXTR010000071.1 GCA_027483845.1 Caulobacteraceae bacterium
AGACGACGGCCGCACGCGTAAGAGCGAACATGGGATAGTCCTTAGGCGAGACCCAGGCCGGCGACGGCCAGGTCGATGAGCTTGATGCCGATGAACGGCGCGACGATGCCGCCCAGGCCGTAGATCAGCAGGTTGCGCTGAAGCAGCTTGGCCGCGCCGATCGCCCGGTACCTCACGCCCCGCAGCGCCAGCGGGATCAGAGCGACGATGATCAGGGCGTTGAAGATCACCGCCGACAGGATGGCGCTCTCCGGACTGGCCAGGCCCATGACGTTCAGCGCGTCCAGGCCGGGCAGGGCGACCACGAAGATCGCCGGGATGATCGCGAAATACTTGGCCACGTCGTTGGCGATGGAGAACGTCGTCAGGGCGCCGCGCGTGATCAGCAGCTGCTTCCCGGTTTCCACGATCTCGATCACCTTGGTGGGGTCGCTGTCGAGGTCGACCATGTTGCCGGCCTCGCGCGCGGCCTGAGCGCCGGTCTGCATGGCGACACCAACGTCGGACTGGGCGAGGGCCGGGGCGTCGTTGGCGCCGTCGCCGCACATGGCGACCAGCCGCCCCTGGGCCTGCTCGGTGCGGATGAGGCGCAGCTTGTCCTCGGGCGTCGCCTCGGCCAGGAAGTCGTCGACGCCGGCTTCGGAGGCGATCGCAGCGGCGGTCACCGGATTGTCCCCGGTGATCATCACCGTCCGCAGCCCCATCCGGCGCAGGTCGGCGAAGCGCTCCTTGACGTTGGGCTTCACGACGTCCTTCAGGTGGATCACGCCGACCACCGCGCCGTCCTCGCTGACCGCCAGCGGCGTGCCACCGGAACGGGCGACACGATCCACGGCCGCAGCCAGCTCGGCCGGCAGGTCGGCCGCCGTCAGACCGACGCTCTTCAGAACAGCGTCGACCGCCCCCTTCCGCCAGGACTTGCCCCCGGCGCTGAGACCCGACTGACGGGTCGTCGCCGAGAACGGGATGACTTCGGCGCCGGCCGGCGCCTCACCCGACTGGCCCTGGGCCCGCGCCAGTTCGACGATGGACCGGCCCTCCGGCGTTTCGTCGCCAAGGGACGCCATCAGGGCCGCCGTCAGCGCCCGCTCCGGGCGCACGCCCGGCGCCGGGATCACCTCGGTCGCCATGCGATTGCCGAAGGTGATCGTGCCGGTCTTGTCGAGAAGCAGGGTGTCGACGTCGCCGGCCGCCTCGACGGCGCGGCCCGAGGTCGCCAGGACGTTGACCTTCAGCAGCCGGTCCATGCCGGCGATGCCGACGGCGGATAGCAGCCCCCCGATCGTTGTGGGGATGAGGCAGATGAACAGGGCGCCCAGCACCAGCGGGCTCAGCTTCACGCCCGAATAGGCGCCCAGGCCCAGCAGGGTGACGACCGCGATCAGGAAGATGAGGGTCAAGCCCGCGAGCAGGACCGCCAGGGCGATCTCGTTCGGCGTCTTGCGCCGGTCCGCGCCCTCGACCATCGCGATCATGCGATCGAGGAAGGTCGAGCCGGCTTCCGAGGTCACCCGGATCTTGATCCAGTCCGACACCACGGTGGTGCCGCCGGTCACCGCGCTGCGGTCGCCACCGCTCTCGCGGATCACCGGGGCGCTCTCGCCAGTGATGGCGGCCTCGTTGACCGAGGCGACGCCCTCGATGATCTCGCCGTCGGCGGGGATCACATCTCCGGCTTCCACCAGGACGATCTCGCCGACGCCCAGTTCGTGAGCCGGCGTCGGCACGATGACGCCCTTGGCTAGGTCCACAATCAGCTTGGCCTTGGTGGTCACGCGGGTGGCCCGCAGGCTGTCGGCGGCCGCCTTGCCGCGGCCCTCGGCGATGCTCTCCGCGAAGTTGGCGAACAGCACCGTGGCCCACAGCCAGAACGCCATCTGCAGGGCGAAACCCCAGGCGCCGCCGCTGGCGATGGCGAGGGCCGTGGACATCGTCGCCAGCAGGGCGACGATCCAGGTGGCGAAGATCACCGGATTGCTGGTGAGCCGCCGGGGATCGAGCTTGACGACCGCATCGCGGCCGGCGCGGGCCAACATCGGACCCGAGAAGCTACCGACCAGCCCGTCGGCCTTGCGCCGCGGGTCGCCGAGTGAGGGAGAGGTCATGGTCATGTCTGGAGGTCCAGGGATCAGCGCGACGCCACGGCCTGGAGCACCTGGAAGTGCTCCACGATCGGGCCGAGGGCGAGGGCAGGGAAGAATTGCAGGCCGCCCATGATCAGGATCACGCCGATCAGGAGGCCCACGAAGAGGGGACCATCGGTCGGGAAGGTCCCGGTGCTGGCGGCCAGCTTCGGCTTGGCGGCGAGGGATCCGGCGATCGCCAGGACCGGCATGACGTAGGCGAAGCGGCCCAGGAGCATCGCGATGCCCAGGGTGGTGTTCCACCACGGCGTGTTGGCCGACAGTCCGGCGAAGGCCGAGCCGTTGTTCGCCGCCGCCGAGGTGTAGGCGTAGAGGATCTCGGACAGGCCGTGGGCGCCGGGGTTCGCCAGGCCCTTCAGCGCCACCGGCAGGACGGCGGCCACGGCCGAGAAGCCGAGGATCGCCAGGGGCAGGATCAGGACCGCCAGCATGGCGTACTTGATCTCCCGCGCCTCGACTTTCTTGCCCAGATATTCGGGAGTCCGGCCGACCATCAGCCCGGCGACGAACACCGCGATCAGCGCCATGACCACCATGCCGTAGAGGCCGGAGCCGACGCCGCCGGGCAGGATCTCGCCCAGCTGCATCAGGAACATGGCCATCCCACCGCCCAGCGGCATCAGGCTGTCATGCATCGCGTTGACGCCGCCGTCCGAGGCGCCCGTTGTCGTCGCGGCCCAGATGGCCGTGGACGGTGCGCCGAAGCGGACCTCCTTGCCCTCCATGTTCACCGAGGCGTCGACGCCGGCCGCGGCCAGCGCGGGCGGGGTCTGGGTTTCGGCGGCGTAGATCACGCCGGCGGCGGCGGCGACCAGGATCACCATGACCGCGGCCAGGGCGCGCGCGTCCTTGCGGGCCAGGACAATGCGGCCGAAGGCGATGACGCAGGCGAGGCTCAGCGCATTCATCGAGACGATCTCGATGAGGTTGGTCCAGGCGTTGGGGTTCTCGAAGGGGTGGGCGGAGTTGGCGTTGAACACGCCGCCGCCATTGGTGCCAAGCTGCTTGATCGCCTCCTGGCTCGCGGTGGGATAGAGCGCGATCGTCTGCGTTCCGCCTTCGACTGTATGGGCCGTGACGCTGGCCGCGAGGCTCTGGGGCTCCCCCAGCCCGACGTAGGCGATGGCGATCACCAGCGAGATGGGGAGCAGGACGTAGAGGCTGATCCGGGTCAGGTCGACGAAGAAGACCCCCAGGCCCTCACCGCGATTGGCGACGAAGGCGCGGGCCATGACAGCCGCCAGCGCCATCCCGGCCGCAGCCGACAGGAAGTTGTGCGATGTGAGACCGGCCATCTGCGAGAAGGTCGAGACCGTCTGCTCGGGCACATAGGACTGCCAGTTGGTGTTCGAGACGAAGCTCACCGCGGTGTTGAACGCCAGGTGCGGCGACAGGCCCGGAAAGCCTTGGGGGTTGAGCGGCAGGAGGTCCTGGAACCGCAG
>JAIXTR010000250.1 GCA_027483845.1 Caulobacteraceae bacterium
GGCCAGGTGACCACCGGCACGCCGATCTCGCTGATGATCGACAACGTCGACCAGCGCAGCCGCGACTATTCCGAAATCGCCCAGGCGTTCCGGCCGGGGCACGCCGATTACGCCTACTTCGCCAAGTACGGCGTGCGCGACTATCGCGGCGGGGGCCGGCAGTCGGCGCGGGAGACCGCGGCGCGGGTCGCGGCCGGCGCCATCGCCCGCAAGATCATCGCCGGGGTGACCATCCGGGCCGCGGTGGTCCAGATCGGACCCCATGCCGTGGATCCGGCCCGGATCGACTTCTCGACGACCGGCGATAACCCATTCTGGGCGCCAGACCCGGCCATCGTGCCGGTGTGGGAGAACCACCTGGAGGCGATCCGCAAGTCGGGGTCATCGACCGGCGCCGTGGTGGCCGTGGAAGCCACTGGCGTGCCCGCCGGCTGGGGCGCGCCGCTGTACGGCAAGCTGGACGCCGAACTGGCCGCCGCGATGATGTCGATCAACGCCGCCAAGGGCGTGGAGATCGGCGCCGGGTTCGCCTCGGCCGCCCTCACTGGCGAAGAGAACGCCGACGAGATGCGGATGGGGAACGACGGCCCGATTTTCCTGTCAAATCAAGCAGGTGGCGTCCTGGGCGGGATCTCCACGGGCCAGGCGGTGACCGCCCGCGTGGCGTTCAAGCCCACCTCCTCGATCCTGTCCCTGCGCCAGAGCATCAATGAGGACGGCGGCGAGATCGACCTGCGCACCAAGGGCCGCCACGACCCCTGCGTGGGCCTCCGCGCAGTCCCTGTCGTCGAGGCGATGATGGCCTGCGTGCTGGCCGACGCCTTCCTGCGGCACCGGGCCCAGACAGGCGGCGGCGCCCATGAACCGGGACCATCTGGCGGTTGAATGACAACGTTCGATCTACCTGGCCGGGCGTTAACTGTCTGATCGGAAAATGGTTTCCGCTCCGGTAACGTCGATCTTCGATTGACCGTCGAACGCGGGTCACCCTAATCGACGGAACTGGATCGCCCAGCCGGCCGCTAGGTGATCGGTCCCCTCAAATTGACCCGGGCAAGATCGCGACGTGCGGTACGACCTCCTCAGAATCCTGTTGGTGGATGACAACCACTATATGCGCCTGCTGCTGGGCGAGATTCTGCGCGCTATCGGGGTTGGCTATGTCTACGAGGCCAACGACGGCGCCGAGGGCCTGCAGATGATGCGGGACCACAAGATCGACGTGGTTATGACCGACCTGTCGATGCAGCCGCTGGACGGCATCGATTTCGTGCGGCTGCTGCGCAATTCACCGGATAGCCCGAACCAGTTGGCGCCGGTGATCATGATCACCGGGCATTCGACGTTCGCGCGGGTGAACGAGGCGCGGGACGCCGGCGTCAGCGAGTTCCTGACGAAGCCGCTGACCGCGCGCGGGGTGGTCGAGCGCCTGCACCAGGCGATCGAGAACCCGCGCAATTTCGTGCGGACCGACGATTATTTCGGACCCGACCGGCGGCGGCGCAACGACCCGGCCTATCGCGGCCCCCGGCGGCGCAGCGCCGACGACCAGCGCAGGACCGCAGAGATCTAGAGGGTGTAGGCGCAGCTCTCGCCGATGGTCGGGCGCGAGACGACAATGCGCGACAGGCCCGGGAACGCCGGGCGCAAGCGCTCGGCGAAATAGAGGCACAGGTTTTCCAGTGTCGGGCGGTCCAGCCCCGGCTTCTCGTTGAGAAGCCCATGGTCGAGCTCGCCGGCGACGGCCTTCAGGGCAGCATCCAGATCGGCCAGGTCGGCGACCCAGCCGACCGGCTCCTGAGCCGGACCGCAGACGCTGGCCTCGACCTTGAACGAATGGCCATGCAGGTTCGAATAGGGCCGGTGGTCCGGCCCCTGCGGGAAGTGGTGCGCGGCGTCGAAGGTCGCCGCCTTGGTGATCTCGAAGGTGGGTTGGGTCATCTCAAACAGGTGTGCGGCGGCCGGGCGGTAGGGCCTAGGCGATGCCGAGGTATTTGTGGGTTTGCACGCTTAAACGCCACCGAGGGTGGGCGAGGCAATAGGCGATCGCCGCTTCGGTGTTGGCCAGGCGGTCGGGGCCATCCATCGGCTGCAGCAGGAAGCGCTCGAAATCCAGGTGCTCGAAACGCTCCGGCAGGGCCTTGGGCTGGGGGAAGACCAGCTTCAATTCCTGGCCGTGGGTCTGCACCACCGGAGCGTCGGCCTTGGGGCTGACGCAGATCCAGTCGACCCCCTCCGGAACGGCCAAGGTGCCGTTGGTCTCCAGCGCGACGGCGAAGCCACGGGCGTGCAGGGCGGCGATCAGGGCCGGATCGACCTGGAGCAGCGGTTCCCCGCCGGTGAGCACGGTCAGGCGGTTGTGCGGTCCGCCGGTCCAGGCGGCCTGAACCGCGTCGGCCAGGGCGTCGGCGTCGGGGAAGCGGCCCCCGCCCGGTCCGTCCATCCCCACGAAGTCGGTGTCGCAGAAGGTGCAGATGGCCTTGTCGCGGTCGCGCTCCAGGCCGCTCCACAGGTTGCAGCCCGCGAAGCGGCAGAAGACCGCCGGACGGCCCGCCTGGCCGCCCTCCCCCTGCAGCGTCAGGAAAATCTCTTTGACGGCGTAGCTCATGGGAGGTCGGGGCGTCCGTCGGCGTCCCAGGCGATGTAGCCGCGCTGGCGCAGGTCGCAGGCGGGGCAGGTCCCGCAGCCGTGGCCCCAGGCATGCAGCGCGCCGCGCTCGCCGAGGTAGCAGGTGTGGCTGTCTTCCACGGTGATCGCCACCAGGGTCTCGCCGCCGAGCGTCTTGGCCAGGGCCCAGGTCTCGGCCTTGGTCAGGCGCATCAGCGGGGTCTCGATGCGGAAGTCCTGCTCCATGCCAAGGTTGAGCGCGGTCTCCAGCGCGTCGAGCGTGTCGCGCCGGCAGTCGGGATAGCCGGAGAAGTCGGTCTCGCACATGCCGCCCACCAGGGCGCTCAGGCCCCGGCGGTCGGCGAGCGCCGCCGCGTAGGTCAGGAACAC
>JAIXTR010000295.1 GCA_027483845.1 Caulobacteraceae bacterium
GCATCGACGTATTGCAGTTCGGACAGAGCAGCAGCGGCAAGGGCGTTCCTCCTGAGGTCAGCCCTCCATCTAGGAACTCATACGCGTATGCCAAGAGGCACACGCGTATGGATCAGTTCACAGGCAGGTTTTTCGCCAGGAAGCGCTCAAGGGTTTCGAGGGTCTGGGTGCGCGTCGCGGTCTTGGTGAGGTAGTGGTTCTCGTTTTCGAGGACGATGAATTCGACCTCCTTACCCGCTGCCCTGAGCGCCTCCGCCATACGCTTGGACTGGCTCAACAGTACTACAGTGTCCTTGTCCCCATGGATCAATAGGATTGGAATGCGGGCCGCCGCCGCTTGTCGCGCGGGCGACATGGCGAGAACCTTGGCTCGATCCGCAGCGGCAAGTTCTTCTCGGAGAGCCTGCGCCGCACCGGAATCGCGACCGTACAGGCGCCCCTCCTCGAGGATGAGCTGACCGAGATCAGAAACGCCGGCGATGGAAGCTGCGCAGCGGTACGCATCCGGAAACAGCGTCGCTCCGGCCAGCGCTGCGTATCCCCCAAAACTGGCGCCGACGATGCAGACACGTTTAGGATCGACGTCTCCAGCTGCCGCCAATGCCGCCACGCCGTCCTGCAGATCGGTCTGCATCTTGCCGCCCCACTCGCCTTTGCCGGCGTTAGCGAATTTATCGCCAAAGCCCGACGAGCCACGAAACTGGGGCTGCAGAACCGCGTAACCACGCGTCGCAATGAACTGGGCGATGAAGTCGAACTCGTAAACGTCCCGCGCGCGCGGCCCGCCATGCGGCAACACGACCAGCGGCAGCTTGCCGCCCTTTGCCGGAGCCCCCGGAGGAAGCGTCACGTACGCGGGTATCTCCAGCCCGTCTCGCGCCTTGTAAGTGATCCAACGCGTGGCGCCCATCGCGGCCCCGGCCAACTCGGGATACTCGTCGCCGAGGGGTGAGATCTCCTTGCGCGTTCGGTCAAAGAGGTACCAAGCCGGAGGGCTGCTCGGCGAGCTGGTACGGGCAACGAAACGCGTGCGGTCTTCCGACCATCCCATAAGGGATACGTGCCCGCCCTTGAGCGCCTGGGACAGCGTCCGGTGGACAACACCCAGCTCGACGTCGAGCCACCTCAACTGCGGCCGCTCAAGGCCCGTCTCGAGCGCAACGGCCTCGTTGCGATGGCGATCCCAGATGAGCGCTACCTCGTCGTCGCCTTCGTGGATCGTCTCTGAAGATCCGTTCGACAACCGCCTCAGCTCAAGTTTTCCGCCGCGACGCAGATAGACAGCGTCTTTGGGCTCGGAGTAACCGTAGTAGGCTGGAACTTCAGTTCCGGCAGAAACCAATGGCCTCCAGGCGCTCTCGCCCTTGGCGCGCACATAGATCCCAGCCCGGTCGTGATCCAGGCGCACGCGGGCTTGGCCGGAGCTATCCACCTCCCAGCCCCAGGTGGAGATGCTTCCACGTTCCGCGAGTCGGCTCCGACCCGTCGTGGGATCAACGCTCCAGATCGCGGACATGACGACCCTGTCCTGAGGCTTGACCAGATCCACCACCGCCACGCGCGGTGGGCTCTCTCGCGTCACCTGAAGGATGGGCTGGCTCACGAGGAACGACGATCTGACCTTCTCCTCGAGAAACCGAGACACCGCCTCCGCACGGGTGTTCACCGCGATATGCCGCTCCACACGAAACGCGCGGTTCACGTCCACCAATTCCCAGAAGGCGACCGTCGCGATGACATGCTCATTGCCCGCCCACAGGAGGTCGGTCGTCTCCACGTCCCCCAGCTGCAGCAGCGGCAGCCCAGGCTGGTCGATGGTCGCGATCGAGATGATCCGCTGCTCGGACGTGCCGCCCAGGATCGCGATGCGCTGGCCGTTCGGCGAGATTTCCGCGTCGACCACGGCGGGCACACGCCCGAACGCCGACGCCGGCGGCGGCGCTGCGGCCGCACCCTGGGCCACAACGCAAACGGCGGCCGCAGCCGCCCAGACACCCCTACGCACGAACGCCACCCTGACTTGTTCCCCCGAAGGCTACAGCCTAGCCGTCGCGGGCGGATGGCGCCTAGCCCGAAACAGCCTTCACCGTGGGACCGCGCCGACGCCCACATAGCGAAACGGCCCGGGATTGCTCCCGGGCCGCTCGTTGAGCGTGACTGTCGCGGAGAGCCTTAGCTCTCGACGGTCTCGGCGACCGCCGCATCGGCGATCTCGACCGGCAGAGGCTCCATGGCCTCCTCGCGGCTGGCCGTCAGGGCTTCGTCGCGCTTGGCGGCGATGCGCTGCAGGTTGCGGAGGTACGAGCCCGTGCCCGCCGGGATCAGGCGGCCCACGATCACGTTCTCCTTCAGCCCTTCCAGGGTGTCGCTCTTGCCCTGGACCGAGGCCTCGGTCAGCACCCGCGTCGTCTCTTGGAAGGAGGCGGCGGAGATGAAGCTGCGGGTCTGCAGCGAGGCCTTGGTGATGCCGAGCAGGACGGGCTGGGTGAGCGCCGGACGACCGCCGCGGGCTTCCGCCTTGGCGCTTTCGTCTTCCACTTCCTGCTTGTCCAGGTGGTCGCCCTTGAGCAGGCCGGTGTCGCCCGGCTCGAGGATCTCCACCTTCTGCAGCATCTGACGGACGATCGTCTCGATGTGCTTGTCGTTGATCGGCACGCCCTGCAGTCGATAGACCTCCTGGATCTCGTTCACCAGGAACTCGGCCAGCGCCTCGATGCCCAGGATCCGCAGAATATCGTGCGGGTCCGGGTTGCCGTCGATGATGTACTCACCCTTGCGGATCACGTCGCCGTCGTGGACGGCGATGTGCTTGCCCTTCGGGATCAGGAACTCCACCGGATCGCCACCATCCTCGGGGGTGATCTTGATGCGGCGCTTGTTCTTGTAGTCGCGGCCGAATTCGACGCGACCGTCCATCTCCGCGATGACCGCGCAATCCTTCGGACGACGGGCTTCGAACAGTTCGGCCACCCGCGGCAGACCGCCGGTGATGTCCCGCGTCTTGGCGCTTTCCGTGGGGATCCGCGCCATGATCTCGCCGGGCTTCACCTCGTCGCCATCGCTGATGGAGAGAATGGCGCCCACCGGGAGCAGGTAACGGGCTTCACCGCCGTTCGACAGGCGCTTGTAGGCGCCGTTCTCGTCCAGCACGCCCATGGCCGGACGCAGGTCCGAACCCTTGGACGAGGCGCGCCAGTCGATGACCACGCGGTTGGAGATGCCGGTGGCTTCGTCGGCTTCCTCGCGGAACGAGAAGTTCTCCACCAGGTCCTCGAACCGCACCTTGCCGCCCACTTCCGTGATGATCGGCGTGGTGTAGGGGTCCCAGGAGGCGAGGCGTTCGCCACGCTTTACCTTGGCGCCGTCCTTGGCGTGCAGGCGAGCGCCGTAAGGCACCTTGTAGGCCTCGCGGTCCTTGCCATCGACCTGGACGGTCAGGTTCAGGTTGCGGCTCATCGAGATCAGGGAGCCATCGGCCGCGATAACGGTGTTGCCGCCGGTGATCCGGGCGACACCCTCGTTAGCGCTTTCGAAGAACGACTGCTCGGCCACCTGGGCAGTGCCGCCGATGTGGAAGGTCCGCATCGTCAGCTGGGTGCCGGGCTCGCCGATGGATTGGGCGGCGATGACGCCGACCGCTTCACCGATGTTCACCGGGGTCCCGCGGGCCAGGTCGCGACCGTAGCAGGCGCCGCAGACGCCGACCTTGGTGTCGCAGGTCAGCACCGAGCGGATCTTCACCGACTGCACGCCGGCGCTCTCCACCAGGTCGCACATGTTCTCGTCGAGATAGGTGTCGGCGGGAACCAGCACGTCGCCGGTGTCGGGGTGCTTGATGTCCTCGGCCGCGAAGCGACCCAGGATCCGCAGGCCCAGCGAGACCAGCACGTCGCCGCCCTCGACCACGGCGCGGAGCGTGATGCCCCGCGTGGTGCCGCAGTCTTCCTCGGTGATGATGCAGTCCTGCGCCACGTCGACCAGACGGCGGGTCAGGTAACCCGAGTTGGCCGTCTTCAGCGCGGTGTCGGCCAGGCCCTTACGGGCGCCGTGGGTGGAGTTGAAGTACTCCTGGACGGTCAGGCCTTCCTTGAAGTTCGAGATGATCGGCGTCTCGATGATCTCGCCGGACGGCTTGGCCATCAGGCCGCGCATCCCGCCGAGCTGCTTCATCTGGGCCTGCGAACCGCGGGCGCCGGAGTTGCTCATCATGAAGATCGAGTTGATCTCCTGCTGGCGGCCATTGACCACCGGCGCGGAGCTGACCTCGGCCATCATCTCGTCGGCGACCCGGTCCGTGGCCTTGGCCCAGGCGTCGACGACCTTGTTGTACTTCTCGCCCTTGGTGATCAGGCCGTCGGCGTACTGCTGCTCGTATTCTTCCACGAGCTTGCGGGTCTCTTCGACGATCGGGGCCTTGCGGGCCGGGCTGACGATGTCGTCCTTGCCGAAGGAGATCCCCGCCTTGGCCGCCTCGCGGAAGCCCAGGCCCATGATCTGGTCGGCGAAGATGACCGTCGCCTTCTGACCGCAGTGCCGATAGACGGTGTCGATCAGATTGCCGATTTCCTTCTTGGTGAGGTTCCTCTCCAGAAGGCGGTGGCCGACCGCGGGGTGGTGCGGGAACAGGGCGGCGATCTTCATCCGGCCCGGCGACGTATCGATCACCTTGCGGACGAGGTTGCCGTCGGCATCCATCTCGCTGTGGCGCGCCTTGATCTTGGAGTGCAGCGTGACCACGCCGGCGTCCAGCGCCTGCTCCAGCTCGTTCAGGTCGCCGAACACCTTGCCTTCGCCCGGCTCGCCGTCCTTCACCAGGGACAGGTAGTAGAGGCCCAGCACGATATCCTGCGACGGCACGATGATCGGGCGACCGTTCGCGGGCGACAGGATGTTGTTCGTGCTCATCATCAGCACGCGCGCTTCCAGCTGGGCTTCCAGCGAGAGCGGCACGTGGACGGCCATCTGGTCGCCGTCGAAGTCGGCGTTGAAGGCGGCGCAGACCAGCGGGTGAAGCTGGATGGCCTTACCTTCGATCAGCTTGGGCTCGAACGCCTGGATGCCCAGACGGTGAAGGGTCGGGGCGCGGTTTAGCAGCACCGGGGGCTCGCGGAGCACCTCGTCCAGGATGTCCCAGACGGCCGGTTGTTCGCGTTCAACCATCCGCTTGGACTGCTTGACGGTGCCCGAAAGGCCCTTCGCATCGAGGCGCGAATAGATGAACGGCTTGAACAGCTCCAGCGCCATCTTCTTCGGCAGGCCGCACTCGTGCAGCTTCAGCTCGGGGCCGACCACGATGACCGAACGGCCCGAGTAGTCGACGCGCTTGCCGAGCAGGTTCTGGCGGAA
>JAIXTR010000544.1 GCA_027483845.1 Caulobacteraceae bacterium
GCTCGGCATCGAGTATGCGGGACCGGCGTCCGGCTTCTGGGCCCCAGGGCTCGGGCGGGCCGCCACCTCGGAGTGGACGGTCGAGGGCGCCCACATGGCCGAGCGGTGCGGCCTCTTCATCATCATCTGCCTGGGCGAGTCCATCCTGGTGACGGGCGCGACCTACGCCGAGCACCCGTCGGACCCGGCGGCGATCGGCGCCTTCCTGGCCGCGCTGACAGCGGCGATCGCCATGTGGTGGATCTATTTCAACGCCCACGCCGAGGCGGCGGCCCACGCCATCGCCAGCTCCGACGATCCCGGCCGCATCGCCCGGATCGCCTACACCTACGCCCACATCCCGATCGTGGCGGGGATCGTGGTGACGGCGGCGGGGGACGAACTGGCGCTAGCCCACCCCCTGGGCCACATGACCGCGCAGACCGCCGGGCTGATCCTGGGCGGGCCGGCGCTCTTCCTGCTGGGCGGGCTGTGGTTCCAGCACGCCGTGTTCAAGGTGGTGTCGATCCCGCGCGCGGCGGGATTAGCCGGCCTGGCCCTGGCCGGATTGGCGGCCGGCGCGCTGACCCCGCTCGCCCTGTCCGCAGCGGCCACAGTCGTGCTGCTGGCGGTGGCGGCCTGGGAGACCGCCGCCCCACCGACGTTTCGACGCAACGCGCGCGACTGAGGATCCAGGGACGTCGCCCCGGAGCCCCGCCCCTTTCAAGAGAAAGGGATCAGTCGTCGCGGTGAACGCGCTCGAGACGCTCGTGCCGCTCCTGAGCCTCGAGGCTCAGGGTGGCGATCGGACGGGCGTCGAGGCGGGCCAGCCCGATCGGCTCCCCGGTCTCTTCGCAGTAGCCGTACGAATTGTCTTCGATACGGCGTAACGCGTCGTCGATCTTCGAGATGAGCTTACGTTGCCGATCACGAGTACGAAGTTCAAGAGCGCGGTCGGTCTCCGAGGACGCCCGGTCAGCAATGTCCGGGTGGTTCTCGGTTTCCTTTTGGAGATGTGACAGCGTCTCGCGAGATTCGCGGAGGATGTCTTCTTTCCACGCATTGAGCTTCTTCTTGAAATACTCAAGCTGACGCTCGTTCATGAACTCTTCGTCCTCGGACGGACGATAGTCGGTAACCTCAGCCAGAACCGCGGCTGCTTTCATGGAAACCTCACGCCCCTAAGGACTCCTAAGACACGCGCCGGCTGTATAGCAAAAGGACCGGTGGTTTCAACGGCGCTGACGCAACCGCGCGTATCAGCTCGCGCGGCTGGCGAATTCCAATTTGGCGAGCTCGACCGCCGCGCGGGTTTCGATCTCGTCGAGGACAGCTTCGAGCTTGGGGTCGTCGGTGCCGGCGCGCTGCTCACGGACCGCCCGCGCCAGGTTGTCGAGTTGGGTCTGAGACAGCTCGCCGCCGAGGAGCGCGACCTTCAACCCGTCCAGCTCGTCGAGCAGGCGCCCGGCGCGGCGAACGGAGCGGCGCTTGCGTTCGGTGGGCGATTCCACGTCCTGCAGCGCCAGCAGCGCGGCCACGCCCATGACCCCGGACACGCCCGAGGCGCTGGAGGCCCCTGCCGCCGCCGCGGGCGCCGCCGTGGACGACGGGCCGGCCACCTGGAAGACACCACTGCTGGCGCCACGCGCCGGCTTGGCGCCCGACGCCTGCGACAGACCGCCTGTTCCGGAGACTTTCATGGGATGGACGCCAGTCCTTTACGCTTGATGGGCATCTTGGGTCGGCAAGCTTGAAGCATGGTTAACAGGCGGCTTTTTCTGCCTAGTCGAACTTGCCGAGCGCGATTCCCCAGGCATTGTTTTTATTGCATTTTTCGGCTGGCACGGGACTCGCAAGCTTTGTCTCGAACACTTGCGCCCGAAGGTCCACATGCGTCCGGTCCGACTCTTTACCGCCTTGCTGCTCGCCACGGCGGCCCTCGTGGGCCAGCCGGCGATGGCAAAGTCCCGCATCAAGGACATCGTCGAGTTCGAGGGCGTGCGCGAGAACCAGCTGATCGGCTACGGCATCGTCGTTGGCCTGAACGGCACGGGCGACGCCCTGCGGAACGCCCCCTTCACCAAGCAGAGCCTGGAAGCGATGCTGGAGCGGCGGGGCGTGAACGTTCGCGACGCCAACCTCAACACCAAGAACGTGGCCGCGGTGATGGTCACCGCCAAGCTCCCGGCCTTCGCCGCGCCGGGCGCGCAGATCGACGCCAGCGTCTCGGCCCTGGGCGACGCCAAGAGCCTCCTGGGCGGCACGCTGCTGGTCACCCCGCTGCTGGGCGCGGACGGCCAGGCCTATGCGGTGGCGCAGGGCACGGTGCAGACGGGCTCGGTCAGCGCCGGCGGCGCGTCGGGCTCCACGGTGCTGAAGGGCGTGCCCACAGCCGGCCGCATCGCCGGCGGGGCCAGCGTCGAGCGCGAGATCGGCTTCCGCCTGGCCAACATGGCCCAGATGCGGATGACCCTGCGCAATCCCGACTTCACCACCGCGCGGCGGATCGCCGACGTGGTCAACGGCGCCTACCCGGGGTCGGCGGTCGCCGAGAACCCCACCATCGTCGCCATCCGCCCGCCGGCCGGCCAGGACATGGTCAGCTTCATGGCCGGGATCGAGAACCTGTCGGTCGAGCCCGACAGCGGCGCCAAGGTGGTGATCGACGAGGTGGCGGGCGTGATCGTCATGGGCGACGCCGTGCGCATTTCCACCGTCGCCATCCAGCAGGGCAACCTGACCATCACGGTGCGCGAGCAGCCGGCGGTTAGCCAACCCGGCCCCTTCGCCCGCGGCGGCCAGACCACCGTGGTGCCGCAGTCCGACATCTCCGTTGACGAGGAAAAGGGGAAGCAGTTCCTGACCCTGCGGTCCGGCGCCGCACTCTCCAACCTGGTGGCGGGCCTTAACGCCTTGGGGGTCACGCCTCGGGACATGATCTCCATCCTGCAGACCATCAAGGCCGCCGGTGCGCTTCAGGCCGAAATCGAGGTGATGTAATGGCCAACCCCATCACGCCCGCCACGTTCGCGCCCGTTCAGCTGTCGCCCACGACGCCGACCAGCACAGCGGCGCTCGCGCACAGCAAGGCCAAGGACGCGGGCCA
>JAIXTR010000218.1 GCA_027483845.1 Caulobacteraceae bacterium
GGCGAGTTCCAGATCGGCGCGCCGGAGGGGCCGAACAGCGGCTTGCCGTCGCCCCGGTCCGCCTTCACCACCTGGGCTTCGGGCATGGTGTCGTAGCGCCACTGCTGGCGGCCGGTGGCCGGGTCGAGGGACAGAACGACGCCGTGGTTGTTGCAGCAGGAGACCTTGTTGTCGCCGCCGACGCTGATCTCGAACTGCGAGACCGGCACGATGATACGGTCGCGGAGAACGCGGGGCGTGCCGGTGGTCATCGAGTAGGAATAGACGGCGACGTTCTTGGTCCAGAGCGCCTTGCCGGTCCGGGCGTCGACGACATGAACCGTGGAGTCCAGGCCGGAGAAGGCCAGCACCGGGCGGGCGACCTTTTCGCCAGGAATGTCGATCAGGCCATAGGCCGGGCTGGTGCGGAGCGGCGCGCCGCCGGCGGTGCGATAGACCCACCGGACGCACGGCTGTTCGGGCTTGCTGACGTCGAAGGCGTAGAGAGCGCCGGCCTCGGCGACCGGCAGGAAGACGCTGTTCCCGACGACGGCCGGCTGGGCCCGCATCATCGTCACGTCCGGGAAGCCGATGGCCCAGGCCAGGTCGAGCTTGCCCAGCTTCGCCTTCGACAATCCTGTCTGCCGCGCCGACAGGGTGCGGGTGTTGCGCGGGTCGAAGCCGAAGGTGGCGATGGCTGGCGCGGCCTTGAGGTCGAGGCCCGGACGCCCGCTCGCGCAGGCCATGGCCGTGCTCCAGGTCTCGGCCGACCGCGTGGTCTTGCCGGTCAGGTAGCTGATGAGCTGTCCGCGGGTCTCGTCGGTCAGGGCGGCGCCCTGCGCCTGCATCTTGCCCTGGGTGAGGGCGTAGTTGAGCGTCTGGTAGCTCATCGCCTCCAGGTTCGCCTTGGAGGGCGAGCGGGTGGCCTCGGGATTGTCGTGGCACATGGCGCAGTGCTGGCGGTACAGCGCCTGGCCCGCGGGCGGCAGCGCATTGGCGGGCTGGGCCGCCGGTTGCGCCGAGGCCTGTCCCCCCAAGATCAGTCCCACGGCCAAGGCCGCGGCCGCCATAACGCCCGCCCGCTTCATCGCGCTTCCCCCACGTTGCGCAGCTCTCCGACGGGCCGCGCTAAATTCGAAGATACGGAATCCTGCGCCCGCGTCCACCTTGACCGAGGGGCAAGCCGTGTCGCAAATGGCCGCAAACTCAAACAACCGTTTGGAAGGACGCCCCCATGAGCCAAGTTCTCGAAGCCCCGCCCGTGAGCGCCAACGGTCTGTTCGACCTCACCGGCAAGGTGGCGGTGATCACCGGTTCGTCGCGCGGCATCGGCCGGGCGATCGCCGAGCGCATGGCCCAACAGGGCGCGAAGGTGGTGATCTCGTCCCGCAAGGCCGGCCCTTGCGAAGAGGTGGCCGCGATCATCAACGGCCGCAGCCCCGGCCACGCCATCGCCGTTCCGGCGAACATCTCGTCGAAGGAAGACCTCCAGCGGGTGATGGACGAAACGCGCAAGGCGTTCGGGAAGATCGACATCCTGGTCTGCAACGCCGCCTCCAACCCCTACTACGGCAGCCAGCTCGAGATCTCGGACGAGGCCTTCACCAAGATCCTGGCCAACAACATCATCGCCAACAACTGGATGATCCAGATGGTGGCCCCCGAGATGAAGGAACGTAAGGACGGGTCGATCATCGTGATCTCGTCCATCGGCGGCCTGCGCGGCACCGAGGTGATCGGCGCCTACGCGATCTCCAAGGCGGCCGACATGCAGCTGGCCCGGAATCTGGCCAAGGAGCTTGGCCCCTACAACGTCCGCATCAACTGTGTGGCGCCGGGCCTGGTGAAGACCGACTTCGCCAAGGCGCTGTGGGACACGCCGGCCGGCGAGGAACGCGCCAGCTCCGGCACCCCGCTCCACCGTCTGGGCGAGCCCGACGACCTGGCCGGCGCGGCGATCTACCTGGCGTCGCGGGCCGGCGCCTGGACCACGGGTCAGACCATCGTGGTGGACGGCGGCAGCACCTGCTGATCCCGCTAGCGGACGGCCTTGCGGCTCAGGTCCCGCGCCTGGGCCAGCCGCGCCACGCCCTGATCCAGGGTGGCGTCGGCCTTGGCGAAGCAGAGGCGGGCGATGGTGGTGACTGTGGCCGCTTCGTAGAAGGCCGAGACCGGGATGGCGGCCACGCCGGCCTCCTTGACCGCCCGGAGGCAGAAGTCGCGGTCGCCCTCCGCGATCCCTGAAGCGCTGAGGTCGACATTGAGGAAGTAGGTGCCCTGGCTGGGGAGGACCGCGAAGCCCTCGCGCGTCAGGCCCGCCGTCAGGCGGTCTCGTGAGCGTTCGAGGCCGGCCGGCATGTCCCGGAACCAGTCGCCGGCGTTCTCCAACCCCCAGGCGACGGCCGCCTGCAGGTTGGGGGCGGTGGTGAAGGTCAGGAACTGGTGGGTGCGTGAAAGCGCGTGCGTCAGGCTGGTCGCGGCGCAGAGGTAGCCGACCTTCCAGCCGGTAAGACCGAACATCTTGCCCGCCGAGCCGATCTTCACCGTGCGCTCGCGCATGCCCGGATAGCCGATCAGCGGGCGGTGCCGGGCGCCCGTGAACACCACCTGCTCCCAGACCTCGTCGCAGACCGCGATGACATCGTGTCTGACGCAGAACTCGGCCAGCAGGGCGAGGTCCGCGTCCGGCAGCACAACGCCCGTCGGATTGACGGGGTTGTTCAGCACCACCATCCGCGTGCGGGGCGTGAACGCCGCCTCGAGCATCGCGCTGTCGAAGCGCCAGTGCGGCGGCTTCAGGCTGACCAGCTTGGGCACGCCGCCCGCGCGGCGGATCATCGGCAGGTAGGCGTCGTAGAACGGCTGGAAGGCGATCACCTCGTCGCCCGGTGCGATGAGACCCAGGAAGCAGGCCGCCAGCGCCTCGGTGGCGCCCGAGGTCACCGTGATCTCGCCTGCCTCCA
>JAIXTR010000085.1 GCA_027483845.1 Caulobacteraceae bacterium
CCTGGCCAACAGCTTCCACGGGGACGTGCTGTCGTACCGGTCCTACGAGCGCAACCACCGCATGATCCTGTGCCTGCGCGCCATCGACGACCTGCGCGGCAAGCCCGAGTCGCAGTGGCGGATCGAGGGCGGCGGCTTCCCCGTCTACTTCCTGTTCCCGAACGTGGTGGTGAACGTCGGCGACAGCCGCATCGCCGTGGTGCGGGTCTATCCGGCCCCCGGCGACCCCGGCCGCTCGATCACCAAGATCACCTACTACTTCGACCGCGACGTGCTGGCCGAAAACCCCGGCTTCGCCCAGCTGTTCTCCGAAGGCTTCACCCGCGTGGTCGCCGACGAGGACTACGCCACCGCCGAGACCACCCAGCGCGCCCTGGCCTCAGGTCTGCTGCCCGAGGTGATCTTCGGCCGCAACGAGCCGCCGCTCCACCACTACCACAACGTCTTCCGCACGGCCCTGGGGATGGAGCCCCTGCCCTTCGTCGCCTGAGCGCGCCGGCTGCGATCTCAGTCCGCGACCGGGCTGGCCGGCGCCGCGTCGAACACCTCCAGCTGCGCGGGCCGGGGCGGCATCGTCGCGCCGCGCAGGTGCGCCAGCAGATAGGCCACCGCCAGAACCATGTCCGCGACGCTGTACGGCTTGGGCATGGACCCGATGGCGTAGGTCTGCGCTGAGCGCGCCCGGCTGACCTGGCCGCTGATGAACACCACCGGCACCCCCACCGCGTGCAACTGCCGGGCCAGCTCGATCCCGTCGTCACGCCCTTGCAGCTGGATATTGACCAACGCCAGGTCCGGCTTGGCCGCCGCGACCGCGGAAAGCGCCTCCTGATGGCGGGAGGTCAGGTCCATCACCGTGTAGCCGGCGTCCTCCAGCTCGTCGCGCAGGGCCATGGCCGCCAGCACCTCGTCCTCGACGATCAGCAGGTTGGCGGGGATCATCGGTGACATGGGGTCTGTCCTTTGGTTGTCCGGCTCATTTGCCCGACGCCGTATGGCGTCCGGCGGCCGCTCCGTCCGCCGCGTCCGCGCCCCGCTCCTCGACCAGGCCGACGCGGTCGTGGCTCACCGTCACCCGCGTGCCAGGCGCCGCCGAGGTGATCTCCACCTGCGCGTGCAACTGCTTGGCCAGCGCCAGGACGATGTTGGTGCCGAGCCCCGTCTGCAGCGTCGCCTTGTCGGTCGGCATGCCGACGCCATTGTCCACGACCGCCAGCACCCAGTTGGGCCCCTGGAACTCGCAGGCCACCGTGATGCGGCCCTGGCGACGATCGGGGAAGGCGTGCTTCAGCGCATTGATCACCAGCTCGGTGACGATCAGGCCCAGGCTGACCGAGATCCGGGCGTCCACCGACCCGCGCTCGCCCGTGACGATCAGCGAGATCTGGTCGTGGTCGGCGATCATCGACGCGCCGATGCTGTCGCACAGGCTGGTGAAATAGGCGCGCAGCTCGACCTGCCCCTCGCCCGATCCGGCCAGCTGCCGCTCCAGGGCGGCGATCGACATCACCCGGTTGTGGGCGTCCTTCAGGTGGCTGCGCGTCTCGTCCGACCCGGTCTTGCGCGCCGTCTGCAGCAGGACGCTGGCGATGATCTGCAGGCTGTTGGCGACCCGGTGGCGCACCTCCTGCAGCATGACCAGGTTCCGCCGCTGGGCCTCCTCCCGCGCCTCGGCGTCCGCGCGCGCCTCGGTGACGTCGGTCACGGCGACCAGCAGGCGCAGGATCTCGTCGTCCACATCGTCCAGCCGCTGGGCGTGGATGATCAGCTGCCGCGTGGGCAGCCCCGGCCGGCTGAGGTCCATCTCATAGGCTTCGATCGCTGCGGCGCCCGACAGCGTCGCCGCCAGCAGCGACCGCAGCTGCGGCGACCGCCATTCCCCGTCCCCGAGGCTGGACAATGCTGAGCCCGCTACGGTCAGGGGATCGATGCCGAAGTCCCGCAGGAACGCGGCGCTCGCCGCCACGATCCGCAGCTCGGAGTCCATCAACAGCAGGGGGCCAGGTGACGCGGCGACGATCGCCAGGGCGAGGCTTAGTCCCCCGTCGCCCGCTGGGGGTAGGCCATGCGTCGACATCTCCGACTTTCGACAAACTGGAGGCTCGCGAGGCGAAAGCCGTCCCCAGACCGGGTCTTCGTCAGGTGACGTGGCCGCAACTCTGCCACGCGCCGGACCCTAACACGTTGACGCACATCATTGTTGCATTGATCTGCCCCACAACCTTTTGGCGGGGCCGGCCCCCGCCATCAGCCTCGGCGAGGCGCGCGCGGATCACGCGGCGCTGGCCGGCGACGGGCCGAAGTCGAAGCGAACCCGCACGCCCGCCGGGTGCGGCGTCACCTCCAGTGCGACGTCGGTGTCGTAGGTGGACGAGCGGGTCGCGAAGCTCCGGGGCTCGCGCTCGCGCAGCACCGCCTGCTGCACGCTTAGCGCATCGCTGCCCACCGCCTGGGGGAACACCTCCGTCAGCCGCCGCCCCACCACCTCGTCGCGTGGCCGCCCCCACAGGGCGATGGCCCCGTCGCTCACCGCCCTGAAGCGCAGGTCCCGGTCCAGGACGTACCAGGCCGCCCCGGCCTCGTCCCGGCTCGACAGCAGGTCGCCGTAGACCTCCCGCTCCACCGCCGCCCACGTCGGGTTGCAGGCATAGAGACCGTCCAGCTCCGCCGCCGTGAAGTGGAAGCCGGGCTCGCGCACATAGTTGAGCTGGGTGCCGTTGACGATCCGCCGCACCTTGCGCACCGCCGCCTGCAGGCGCGGATGTGGCAGCAGGTCGGTGAACACCCGCTCGAAGTCCTCGCCCAGGTGTTCGGTGCGGATCCACCGATGGACCCCGCCGGCCACGAACTGCCGCACCAACAGGTCGGCCCGCCCCACGGCCCCGCTCTGCTCATAGAATTCCCCACGGCAGATCATCTCCCGGCTGGCGCCCAGATAGGGAGACCGCGACGCGTCGAAATGCACCCGGCTGAGGATCCAGTGCGGCAGCCGTCGGATGCCCGAGATGATCACCCGCTCCCGCGGATCGAAGGTCACGTCGCGGGCCTGCCGCACCGCCACGCTGTCGTGCCATCGGGCGCCGCCAGCGTCGTCGTCATGCACCAGCCGGCCCGCGTCCCCCAGCTCCCGAAGCGCCTGGTCCACCGCGTGACCACCGGTCTTGGGGAAGTGCTGCCACACGAAACGATCTGATCGGATCATGACAACTCCGTACGCCAGTCGAAGCGTCAGCCTGCCTGATCCGCCTTGCGGCGAGATTGCATTTGCGTCACGAACTCGCAATTCAAGGTTGCAACCCGACCGCGGCCGGGTCGCAGGACTTTGCCGCCGTGACCACCCTCCACACCCCGCCCCTGCGGCAGGAGCGCGCAGGTCGCCTCAGTATACCGTTGGCTCACCTTGGACGCGCACGCTCACCCCATCGCCGAGCGCAACCCCGCGCCCCGCGACAGGGATGATCCTTGATGACCCACGCCCACGTCCTGCAACTCGCCCGCAAGCACCGCGCGCTCGATGCGCGAATTCAGGACGAACAGCGCCGGCCCATCGCCGACGCCACGGCGCTTCGCAGCCTCAAACGGCAAAAACTCCGCCTCAAGGAAGCCCTCGCCCAGGCCGAAGCCCCGGCCTAGGGCGCAACCCGCCCACCCGGCCCACTGCCGACCGCCGACCGCCGACCGCCGACCGCCATGTCGGGACACGCCCCCCACGTGCGTCCTGGTATAGACCGCGTCTGGCGGCGGCGTTTTGGAGGTCGGCATGTCACGCGTACGGGTGGGCGGGTTTTCCATATCGCTCGACGGCTTCGGGGCAGGCCCGGCCCAGAGCCTCGACGATCCGCTGGGCCAGCGCGGGCGCGAGCTGCACCAGTGGATCTTCGGCACCCGCTTCTTCCACCAGATGACCGGCCAGGCCGGCGGCTCGGACGGCGTCGACCAGG
>JAIXTR010000632.1 GCA_027483845.1 Caulobacteraceae bacterium
GGCTGGCGCTCGGGGTTGGTGGATGGTCAGCAGGTGCTGGACCGGGTCGCGCCCGGCCACCGGGACGACATGCGCGACGCGCTGTCCACCGCCGCCATCTACGGGGACTTCGACGTCTCGTTCCGCGTGCCGCCGATCGCCGGCGCTCGCCCCGTCTGGATCGATTTCCGCGGCCGAGGGTTCGGCGACAGCCCCGAGGGCGGTTTCGCCCGCATCATTGGGGTGGCGCTGGACGTCACCGAGGAACGGCTGGCCCAGGCCCGCGCCCAATCCGCCGAAAGCCGCCTGCGCGACGCCATCGAAAGCACCTCCGAGGCCTTCGTCCTGTGGGACCGCAATGGTCGCCTGGTGATGTGCAACAAGAACTTCCGCAACTACTTCCAGCTCGAGGCGGACATCCTGAAATCGGGGGTCGGACGCGAGCAGGTCGAACGCGCCGCGCGCCTGTCCATCCGTCAGGAGTATCCCGCACCGGGTGGCCGGCGCGGCGTCCGTGAGGCCGAACTGTCGGACGGGCGCTGGGTCCAGATCTCCGAGCGACCGACCGCCGAAGGCGGCCTGGTGGTCACCGCCGCCGACATCACCGTGCTGAAGACCCAGGAGGAGGCTCGCCGGATCAAGGAGGAGGAGCTCCGCCGCGCGGTCATCAACCTGGAACAGAGCCAGGAGCAGCTGTCGGAACTGGCGCGCAAGTACGAGGCCGAGAAGATCCGCGCCGAGGGCGCCAGCCAGGCCAAGAGCGAATTCCTGGCCAACATGAGCCACGAACTGCGCACACCGCTCAATGCCATCAACGGCTTCTCGGAGATCATGGCCGGCGAGATGTACGGCCCGCTGGGCGACGTCCGCTACCGGGACTACTGCCGCGATATCCTCTCCTCCGGCCAGCACCTCCTGGCGCTGATCAACGACATCCTCGACATGTCCAAGATCGAGGCCGGCAAGCTCACCCTGCGCTTCGAGCCGGTCTGCCTGGAAGAGATCGCCGAGGACGCCCTGCGGCTGGTGCGCAACCGCGCGGAGTCGGCGGGCCTGAGCTTGATCCTCGACTTCATCGATCTGCCCGACGTCGAGGCCGACCACCGGGCCGTGAAGCAGGTGCTGCTCAACCTGCTGTCCAACGCCATCAAGTTCACCCCCCGCGGCGGCCGCGTGACCATCCGCGGCGAACGGCGGGAAGACCCACGGGGCGAGCGGGTGCGGATCAGCGTGCAGGACACCGGCATCGGCATCTCGTCCACCGATCTCGAGCGTCTGGCCCGCCCGTTCGAGCAGGTGGAAAGCCAGCATTCAAAAACCACGCAGGGGACCGGCCTGGGCCTCGCCCTGACCAAGTCGCTGGTCGAGATGCACGGCGGCCTTCTGGACCTGAAGAGCGCGCCAGGCCAGGGCACCACCGCCAGCTTCGCCCTACCGGTCCGGCAGAGCCACCCGACCTCCGTCCCCGCCGCCGCCGCCGCGGCCGAGGCGCGGGCGGGCCAACGCCTCGCCGAACGCCCGACGCTCGGCCTGCGGCAGGGTGGCGGCGAAGGTGACCAGCCGACGGTCCATCGCCGTTCGGCCTTCCAGCTCCAGCGCTCGCGCCCGCGCCAGGCTGGCCATCGCCGCTTCGGCGTTGAATGGCTCATCCCCAAGCCCGCGCAAGGTGGCCCGCACCAGCTGCCGCGCCTCGCGAACCTTGGGGCCGTAGGTCTGCGCATAGGCCGGGGTCTCCGCACGCCAAGCGGCCTGGCGATCCGGCGATAGCTCGCGGACGGCGACCGCGACAGGGTTTCTCTGGCCCGGCTCCGCTTCGGCCATATGCCGGCGCTGCGATTTCGCCTCCGTCAGTTGCGCGCCGACAAAGGCGCCCCCGATGAAGACGTTGAGCGCCAACGAAACGAAGAGCGCGCCGATCAGGACAGGGCGTGTGTTCATGCGTCGTCATCCAGATAGAGGCCCACATCCTCGCTCACGGCGGTCATCAGGGCGTCGGCATCCGACGCATTGGTCGCCGGCGCCGCGGCCTGAAGCTGTGCGCCCAGGAGAACCCCCGCCGCACAGGCCGTGGCCAGACCCACGCCCATGCCCGCCGGCGCCAACCAGCCAACCCAGCGCGCGCGGGGTCGGGGCGCCGTCGCGACGATGCGGTCGGCAAGACCCGGCGTGCCGCCGGGCGCGTGGTAGCTCGCCAACGCCGCGTCCAGGTCGCCAGCGCGCGCCAGCACCGTTTGGGCCCAGATCGGATCCGCCGTCATGAGGATCGCCGCCGCCTCGCGCTCGACAGCCGGCCAACGCGCGACGTCCCCGCCATACGCCTCCGACAAGGTCTCGAAGCGTTCAGGGGTCATTCCGTCCCTCCTTCAGATCGATCAGGGCCGCGCGCAGCGCCCGGCGACCTCGGCCAAGCAGGCTCTCCACGGCCTCGACGCTCAGCCCCATCGCCGCGGCGGCTTCGATGTTGCCGAGGTCCTGGTAGTGACACAGCACCACGGCCTCCCGCTGGCGGTCTGGCAGGGCCATCAGCGCCTGGGCGACACGCCGCCCGGTATCCGACGCAAACAGCCCGCGATCGGGCCCCGGGCCCTCGTCCACCACCTCCGGCGGCTCGGCGTAGGCCACCTCGCGCCGGCGCCGCAGCCGGTCGTAACAGAGATTGAGGGCGACGCGGTGGAGCCAGGTATCGAAGCGCGCCGCCCCGGGCTTCCACCGCGGCGCTTGTTTCCAGATTCGCACGAACGCCTCCTGCGCGACATCCTCCGCCTCGCCGGCGTCGCCCAGCATGCGACCCGCCAGCGAGAGCAGGCGCGGCAGCTTGCGCGCCACAAGGGCGCGCACGGCCGCGGGATCGCCCGACGCGACGCGCGACAAGAGCTCCTCGTCGGGATCTCCCAAGCCTGACCTCGCCTAAGACGACGGGCGGCCTAGCTCGCGCGCGCGCCGCCACGCCTGGGCTTCATTGTGAGCAACTCGTCCTTCGAGAGCCACCCATCCTTGTTGCTGTCGGCCGTCTGAAAACGGCGGTCCGTCATGGCCGCCATTTCGGCTTTGGTGACCGCCCCGTCCTTGTTGGCGTCGAGCCGCATCAGCATGCTGCCGCGTCGGCCCGGTCCGCCGTCTTCGCGCGTCTTCCCGGCGGCGTCGGCCTCCGCCTGGACGATCTTGCCGTCCTTGTTGGCGTCTAGCCGCGCGAACATATCGTCCTGGCGCTTCGTCGCCGAAGCGCGGAATTCGGCAAGCGTGACCTTGCCGTCGTTGTCGGCGTCCGGGTTCGGCGGCAAGCGCCCAGGGGCCGGTTGCGCCTGCGCTGCGCCCGCTAGCAGAATCGGGGCGGCAAGACTGAGAAGGGTACGGGTCATGGGTCCTCGGATGATGCCTTTCGCGCCCCCGAGGCGTTGTACGGCTCAGCCGTGGAACTCCGTCGCTCAGCCCCCGACCAATGTGAAATAGGCAGCTCGTGCGCCCGCCTGCGCGGCCGTCAGACGGGTTCGCAGGGTTTTGAGCGTCTTGGCCCCACCGGCCCGCGCCAGCAGCGCCTGGAAGGCCTTGGGCTCGCTGCCCGGGTCGGCGTTGTCCCCCAGCGCGACCTTCAGGAGCTGGGTCAGATCCTGCTGCAGCCGCCAGGCGTCGCGCAGGGCGGCCAATGGCTGGGCCGGCGCCAGGCCGGCCGCACCCAGGGCGTCGAGCGCCTCGGCGGTGTTGGGCGCCAGCGGCCC
>JAIXTR010000510.1 GCA_027483845.1 Caulobacteraceae bacterium
CGCAGTTGCGCCCGCACGGTGCCCTTGGCCTTGGTCGCCTCGAAGGCGCTCACGATCGCCTCCCCAGTCGGGAGCGCGGCCCAATTCGGCTTGCCGACCACAGGCTCGGCGGCGTCGAGCATGGCGGGGTCGAAGGTGAAGGGCAGATGCACCATCAGGTCTCGAACCGCCGACACATCGGCGGGCGTTGTCACCTGGAGTCGGAAGCTCCTTGCCAACGCCTTCGCCGCTGTATCGAAGCCGTAGTTCCGCGGATTCACGCTGATCGCGTCGCAATTGGAAAGCCGACCCTCGCGGGTCATCGTGCACGCGATCGTAGCGCGACCCGCCGTCCGCTCCGCCCTCGCCTTCTTGGGATAGGCCGCGGCGACATCGGCATAGGTCGGCGCCTCCGCCCACAGCAGGTTAGGCGGCACCACGCGTTTGCCCTCAGCGGTCGGCGCGGGGCCAAACAGTTTGAACCCGATCGGGATGCTGATGATCGACGGGGTCGGCTGCCCCTTCCAGATCGCGGGCCTCATGGTGAACTGCGGAGTCAGCGCGATCGCGGCGGAACCGAAGCCCATCCCGGCCGGGGATTCCTCGATCGACAGGCAGTCGGTCAGCGCCCCCTGAACCGTCGCTGTGCACTGGATCGTAGCGGTTCCGCTGATCCCCTTCTTGAAGGCTTCTGTGGGGAACACTGTCCGAAGATCGTTGGATGTCGGCCGACGCGACCAGTCGCCTGCAGTGTCGAACGGCGCCCACCCTTCAGCGACGACGACCTCTCGGGCGCCCTTTGCGCCTGGCGGAATACGCCGGTACTTGGGCGCCAGGGACAATAGCCCAGACCCGACACCCATCCCGACGGGCGTTTCCAGGACGACGCGGCACTTGCTCAGCTCTCCAGAATCTTCCACCGCGCAACGCATGGCGCCGCGAAACATCGCGTTCCAGTCACTGAGTTTGGGCAAGGCGGCGACGACCTCAGGCCAAGTCGCTCTGCTCTGCCATTGCGAGGGAGGTGGGTCAGCCGCCGTCGCGCCGGTCCAGCCAGACCCCCACGCCAACAGCGCCGCCAGCCACACCAAACCCCCTTTGGATCCGCTCATCCGACTCCCTCTCGCGCCACAACGATGCCGACGGATGTACGCCTGCGCAACCAGGCCGCGTTCTGTGTGACGGCCGTTTCTCATTACCTCCCAGGTCATGGACGCGCGTCGCCCGGCCGATAAGCTCGGCGGCATGAGCACCCTGCACAAGCCGGTCGGCGAACACCTACGCGCCTGGCGCACCCGTCGCCGTCTGAGCCAGATGGATCTGGCGCTGGAAGCCGAAATCTCCACGCGACATCTCAGCTTCGTGGAGACCGGCCGGGCCCAGCCCAGCCGCGAGATGGTGCTTCATCTGGCCGAGCAGCTGGAGATTCCGCTGCGGGAGCGGAACGTCATCCTGGTGGCGGCCGGCTTTGCGCCGGTGTTCCCGGAGCGCAGTCTCGAGGATCCGCGTCTGGCGGCCGCCCGCCGCGCGGTCGACATGATCCTGAAGGCCCACGAGCCCTACCCGGCCCTGCTGGTCGATCTGCGTTGGAACCTCGTGGCCGCAAACGCCGCCATCGAACCGCTGCTGACGGGGGTAGATCCTGAGCTGTTGGCCGCACCGGTCAACGTGATCCGTCTGTCGCTGCACCCCAAGGGTCTGGCCCCGCGCATCGCCAATCTCGGGGAGTGGTACGAACACATCCTGGAACGGCTCCGCCGGCAGGCCGAGCTCACGGCCGACCCTGGGTTGCTGGCCTTGATCGAGGAGATCCGCGGCTATCCGAAGCCGCCCGCCCCCGACCGCCGCCCGGAGGACTTCGGGGATGTCGTTGTTCCCTTCCAGTTGATGGTCGGCGACACCATGCTGTCGCTGTTCGGTACGACGACCGTCTTCGGCACCCCGGTGGACATCACCCTGTCGGAGCTGACGCTGGAGACGTTCTTCCCCGCCGACGCCGCCACGGCGGAGGTCCTGCGGGCGGCCCATGACGCGAGGGCGCGCTCGACGCCCTAAAGTCCCACGCAGGCCGGTGGCGGCACGACGACCGGCGGGTCCTGGCGGAACTTGGTGCGGTACGCCTTGCGGACGGCCTCGACCTTGCCCTGGCTGTCGCCACCCGCAGGCAGGACCACAAGGACGACCTTCGAGGCCTGGCGGATCAGCCGGTTGCCGGAGCCCTTCCACTGGCCGCCGCCGTCCACGACCGTCACGCCGTCGGGGAACCGCGGCGTGATCTCCTGATCCACGAACCGGCGCAGATCCCGGTCCCCCGGCGCGACCGTCGCGCCGGCGCCCAGGAAGAGCTGGGCCGTCCGCAGCGGCGCCTGTCCGGCGGGGCAGGCCTGCGGCTTCGGCGCGCTCGTGCAGCCCGCCACGCCCAGAACGACGATCAGCGCCGCCGCCCGCATCATCCGCCCACCAGTTCCCGACCGATGAGGAACCGGCGGATCTCGTTCGTCCCCGCGCCGATATCGTAGAGCTTGGCGTCACGCAGGAACCGCTCGACCGGGAAATCCTTGGTGTAACCGGCGCCGCCCAGGGCCTGGATCGCTTCCAGCGACACCTTCACCGCGTTCTCGCTGGCCATCAGGATGGCGCCCGCGGCGTCGAACCGGGTCGTCTTGCCCGCGTCGCAGGCGCGCGCCACGGCGTAGACGTAGGCCCGGGCCGAATTCAGGGCGACGTACATGTCGGCGACCTTGCCCTGCATGAGCTGGAACGAGCCGATCGGCTTGCCGAACTGCTTGCGGTCCCGAACGTACGGCAGCACCACATCCAGGCACGCCTGCATGATGCCGAGCGGCCCGCCCGCCAGGACCGCGCGCTCGTAGTCGAGGCCGCTCATCAGCACGCCCGCGCCGCCGCCGATGGGACCCATGACGTTCTCTTCCGGGACCTCGCAGTCCTCGAACACCAGCTCGGCGGTGTCCGACCCGCGCATGCCCATCTTGTCCAGCTTGGGCGAGACGGTGAACCCCTTGAACCCCTTCTCGATCAGGAAGGTGGTGATGCCGCGCGACGCCTCGTCCGGCGAGGTCTTGGCGTAGACCACCAGGGTATCGGCGTGCGGCGCGTTGGTGATCCAGAACTTCGTGCCGTTCAGAACATAGCGGTCGCCGCGCTTCTCAGCCTTCAGGCGCATCGAGACCACGTCCGAGCCGCTGCCGGCCTCGCTCATGGCCAATGAGCCCACATGCTCGCCGCGGATCAGCTTGGGCAGGTAGCGCTGCTTCTGCTCGGGCGTGCCCCAGCGGCTGATCTGGTTGACGCAGAGATTGGAGTGGGCGCCGTAGCTCAGGCCCACGGACGCGGAGGCGCGGCTGACCTCCTCCATCGCCACCACATGTTCCAGATAGCCCAGACCAAGGCCGCCATAGGCTTCATCGACGGTGACGCCGTGCAACCCAAGCTCGCCCATCTGGGGCCAGAGCGCCCGGGGAAAGGCGTTGGTGGCGTCGATCTCCGCCGCCAGCGGCGCGATCTTGTCGGCGGCGAAGCGGGCGGTGGTGTCGCGGATGGCGTCGGCGGCCTCGCCGAGGCCAAAATCCATGGAGGGGCCGTGGTTCGGGATCATCGGGCGCTGTTAGCACGCGACGCCCGGCGCCACAAAAGTCCCTAGTCCTGCTCGGCCTCGCGCCCCAGGCGCTGCAGCAGGCGGAACACTGCGACCACC
>JAIXTR010000082.1 GCA_027483845.1 Caulobacteraceae bacterium
AATCTGGAGAGATGCAAATGAGCGGCGTTGGAATCATCGGTGCGATCCTGATCGGCATCCTGGCGGGGTGGATCGCGGAACAGGTCATGGGACGCAGGCATGGGCTGCTGACCAATCTTCTGGTCGGCGTGGTCGGCGCCTTCCTCGGCAGCTTCATCGCCACCTCGCTGGGCATTGGCACGGGCTCGGGCATCATCCCCAGCCTGCTGGTCGCCACCGCGGGCGCCATCCTGCTGCTGTTCATCGTCGGCATGTTCCGCGGCCGACGCGCCTAAGACCTCGCGCTCCGCATCGAGGTTGACACGCTATTACGTATGTAGTTTCTGTTTGCTACAGATGTAATAGATGTGGAGGCCGCGATGCGGACGCTTGGACGTTTCCTGATCCTGACGGCGGCGATGTCCGCCGGGGCCGCAAGCGCGGCAGACCCGACGTACGTGACGGGCTCGGTCCCGGCGCCGGTCTATACGGTCGTGCCCCCGGCCGAGCGGCTGACGGTGCTGGGGGTGTTCGCCGACGCCTCGCGGGAGATGCAGTTCGTCATGGCGATCCTGCTGGTGGCCACGGTGGTGTCCTTGGCGGTCTGGGCGCTCAGCCTGGGCAAGGTGGGCAAGGCCGACGCCAAGGGTGTCGCCGGCGCCCTGGGGCGGCTGCGGATCGTGCGCTCGGCCGGCGTGCCGCTGGGCTGCCTAGCGGCGTCCTATGTGATGTTCTCAAGCTTTCTGGGCATCTCGAACGTCCGGCCCGCGCCCAGCCTGACGGTGGTGGCGCCGGGGCTGGCGGAGGCGGCGCTCGCGATCATGCTGGGCCTGCTGGCGACGACGGTGGCGGTGGTTTGCGAACGGCACCTCGAAGGCCGGGTCCGCCGCGCGGCGGCCTGAGGCGACGGTGAGCGAGCCGAAGATCTCGGACGCCGAAAGCCAGGTGATGGCCGTGGTGTGGGCCGCCGCCGAGGCGGGGGAGGCCGGAGCCGGGGTCGAGCAGATCCTGGCCGGACCCGGGGCCGCCAACGGCTGGCGGGAGGCGACGGTGCGGACGCTGATCCACCGGCTGATCCGCAAGGGCGCGCTGCGTTCGGAGCGGCGTGGATCGATGGTGCTGTACGCGCCGGTGATCTCGCGGCGGTCGTGGGTGACCTCGGAGAGCCAGGGGCTGCTGGACCGGCTGTTCGGGGGGCAACTGGCGCCGCTGGTGGCGCACTTCGCCCGGGAGCGCGCCATGGCGCCGGCGGATGTCGAGCGGTTGCGGCGGCTGGTGGCGGACCTGGACGCCGACGCGGACGACTAGACCGCCAGGCGGGACGGTTCCGGCTCAGCCGCCAGCAGGCGACCGATCTCCACCAGGAGCGCGCCGGGCGCGATCGGCTTGGCGACGATGCCGTTCATGCCCGCGGCAAGGTACTCGGCCCGCTGGTGCGTCATGGCGTTGGCCGTCAGCGCGATGATCGGGACGGCGCCGGCCGGGCCCTTGAGCCCGCGGATCGCCCGCGACGCCTCGACGCCGCCCATGTGCGGCATCTGGATATCCATCAGGATCAGGTCGAAGTGTCCGGCGCGCGCGGCGGCCAGGCCCGCGAGACCGTCTTCGGCCTCGGTGACGACGGCGCCCAGACGGCTCAGCATGGTGCGGGCGACGAGGCGGTTGGTGGCGTTGTCTTCGACGAGCAGGATCTCGATACCTTCAAGCAGCCGGTCTTCGCCGGCGTCGGCACTGACCGGCTGCGCGGCGGGCGCCTCGATCTCGAACCAGAAGGTGGAGCCCTGGTCGGCGGCGCTGGTGAAGTCGATCGCGCCGCCCATCATGCGCACCAGCGCCTGGGTGATGGACAGGCCCAGACCCGCGCCACCGAAGCGGCGGGCGGTGTCGCTCTCGGCCTGATGGAAGCGCTCGAACAGGTGGCCCTGCGCCTCCGGGGTCATGCCGATGCCGGTGTCCTCGACCTCGAGCCGGACGCGGCGCATGCCGGGGGCGCCGTCGGTCACGGTCAGCCGCGCGGCCACGTGGCCGGCCGGGGTGAACTTCACGGCGTTGCCAACCAGGTTGAACATGGCCTGGCGCAGGCGCACGGGGTCGGCGTCGATCCAGAGGTCCTGGCCCGAGATTTCACAGCGCAGGTCGAGGCCCTTGGCGCGGGCCTGACCATCCAGCAGCCCGACGACCGTCTGCAAGGCCTCGCCGACGTCCATGGGTTCGGGCGCAAGGTCGAGCTGGCCGGCCTCGATCTTGGAGAAGTCGAGCACGTCATTGAGCAGCTGGGACAGCATGCGTCCGCTGTCGCTGGCCCGGCGCATCAGTTCACGGCCCTCGGGCGAGATGTTCTCGTGGGCCAGGAGCTGAAGGGCGCCCAGGACGCCGTTCATCGGGGTGCGGATCTCGTGGCTGACGTTCGCCAGGAAGTCGGCCTTGGCGCGGGTGGCGGACTCCGCTTCGGTCTTGGCCTCCTGCAGGGCCGTCTCGGCGGCGACCTGGGCGGTGACGTCGCGGCTGGCGTCGATCACGGCGACCGGGACACCGTCTTCCAAGATCAGGCGCGCGCTGGACTGCATCCACAGCGCGTGGCCGTCCTTGTGCCGGACCAGGCATGTCGTCACGGCGGGTTGAGAGGGGTC
>JAIXTR010000370.1 GCA_027483845.1 Caulobacteraceae bacterium
CCATTGATCACCGCCGTCGCCGCGTCCAGACCGGCCGCGTAGTCGCTCAGCGCCTGGGCCGTCAGCCGGATGTAGGTCACGGCGTCGTCGAACCGACGCTCCTCGATCGCCTCGCGAATGCCGGGCAGCGTCTTCGCCCCGTAGCCGGTGAACCGACCCGGCGCGTAGATCATGTTCTTGTAGTAGGGCCGGAAGGGCAGGCCCTGTTCGCGCAGCAAGGTCTGCTCCAAGGGCAGGAGGGCGGCGTCCAGGCGGCTCTTCTGTCGGGCCGAAAGGCTCGCTCCCTTGGCGGCGAGCGAAGCATCGAAGGCCGTGGCGCTGGACTTCAGGCGCGCGACCGCCCCGTCCATCGGACCGAAGTCGAGCGCGGGGGAGGCGGCCAGGGCTGGCGGGTCGGCCCGTGGCTCGGTCGGATCGTCGGCAAGCCGGTAGGCGCCGGCCTCCAACAGGCGCGTCCGCGCCGCCGCCTGGTCACGCGTGGCGCCGTCCAACCGCTTCACCTCGTCCAGATAGCCGGAGATGGTGTCGGCGACGTCGCCGTAGCGCGTGACCGGGGTATCCGCGTCGGCCATCCGGATCACCAGGCGGCCCGTGTACTTCGCCAGCGCGCCGGCATAGGCGTGGCCGGGGTCCACGAACCGGCTGTGGTGTTCGTAGGTGTCGTAGGCCGAGTGATAGACGCCGCCGGAGCTGCCTTCCCCGCCGAAGCCCACGTTCAATGACGCGACGCCCAGGTGCTGAAGGAAGGTCGAGTAGTCGGAGCCGGAGCCCAGGGCGTCGATCGGCAGGTCACGAGCGGGGTCGGCGGCGATCCTGCCCAGGGCGATGGCGCGGGGGCTGGCGCCGGGCGCCTCGGCCTGGACCGCCAGTTCGGCGCGCTGGCGCTGGCCGACCGAAACGCCGGTCTGCGGATCCTTGACCTCGGCGGCCACCTGATTGGTGAAGTGCTGCAATGCGTGGCTGCCGCCCACGTCCAGGAAGCCCCGGCCATTGGAGTCGGAGTTGATATAAACCAACGCCTTCTGTTTCAGCTCGGCGGCGTGGGTCTCGGCCCATTCGGTGGACCCCAGCAGCATGGGCTCCTCAGCGTCCCAGCTGGCGTAGACGATGGTGCGCTTGGGCTTCCAGCCGGCCTTGGCCAGCGCCCCCAGCGCCTTGGCTTCGCCCATCATGGCGACGTGGCCGGAGAGCGGATCGCTGGCGCCGAACACCCAGCCGTCGCGGTGGTTGCCGCGGACGATCCACGCGTCCGGCTTCTCCGCGCCCTTAAGTGTCGCGATGACGTTGTAGGCCGGCTTCAGGCTCCAGTCCGACTCGACCTTCAGGTGTACGGCGGCGGTGTCGCCGCCGCCCACGTGATAGGTGATGGGCAGCCCGCCGCGGAAGCTGGGCGGCGCCACCGGACCATCCAGGGCTTTCAGCAGCACCTGGGCGTCGCCGTACGAGATCGGCAGGGTCGGGATCTTCAGGATGGTCTCAGCCTGCTCGCGCGGTACGCGCTTGGCGTCCTTGGTCGAACCGTAGCCGGGGGTGGTCGGGTCGCCTGGGAAGACGGTCATGTCGGCGACCGAGCCGCGCTGGAACCCGTTCGACGGCCGAGACGCGCCCTTCGGGTAGACGTCGTCAATAGAATAGCCGTCGTCGCGGGGGTCGGAATAGATGATCGCGCCGACCGCGCCCTGCTCCTGGGCCAGCTTGGGCTTCAGGCCCCGCCAGCCGCCGCCGTAGCGGGCGATGGCGATCTTGCCCTTCACCGAGACGCCCATCCGCGCCAGCGCCTCATAGTCGGCCGGCATGCCGTAGTTCACGTAGACCACGGGCGCGGTGACGTCGCCGTCGCCCTGGAAGGCCACATAGGCCGGCAGCTGGTCCTTGGTGCGGCTGGAGCTTTCGTCGCCGGGGATCGGCTCTTCGGTAAGCGTGGCCTTGAACGGCGCGCCGGCGCCGCGGGTCATCTCCAGCAGCACGGTCTTGGGCGTGGGATACATCACCCAGGCGGTCTCGATCCGGGCGTTCCAACCCCAGGCCTTGAACTGGGCCAGGGTCATCTCGGCGTTCAGCTTGTTGTGCGCCGACCCCACGTGGTTCGGTTCGGCCGCCATGGTCTTGAGCCAGCGGCCCATCTCGGCGTTGTCGATCATCCCGTCGAACTTCGCCTCGAGCGCGGCGTCGGCGGCGCGCGCGGCCACGGGCGCAATCGTGCCGAGCGACGTGGCGGCCAACAGACAGGCCAGGCGCGAACCGAATTTCATGAAGACTCCCCCGAAGGTCGGCGCGGACGCTAACCCCTTGTCGCGCGCCGCCACAAGGCTTGCTAAGCGGAAGGTCGACGAAGACTCAGCGATTGCCTTGGGAGCGCCGAATGACCGCCAGAGCCGCCGTGATCATGGCTGCCGGCCACGGCACGCGGATGAGGTCCAAGACGCCGAAGGTGCTGCACAAGGTGGGCGGCCGCACGCTGCTGGACCGCATCATCGACACCGTGCAGGCCGCGGGCTGCGCACGCATCCATGTGGTGGTCGGTACGATCCCCGAGGTGCGCGCCCTGGTGGTCGAACGCCTGGGCGAGGCGGCGGTGGTCGTGCAGGACCCACCCAAAGGCACCGGGCATGCGGTGCTCTGCGCCCATGACGCGCTGGCGGACTTCGACGGCGACGTGCTGGTGGTCAACGCCGATCCGCCGCTTCTGCAGGCCCAGGACCTGGAGCCGCTGTTCGCGCTGCGCCAGGGCGGCGCGGCCCTGGCGATCCTGGGGTTCGAGCCGGTCGATCCGCTGCTGTACGGACGCATCATCCGTGGCGCGGATGGCCATGTGATGCGGGTGGTCGAGCCCAGCGAAGCCAGCGAGGACGTCAAGCAGGTAAAGCTGTGCAACGCCGGCATGTACCTCGCCGGGCGGGCGGACCTCTTCCGCTGGCTGTCCCGCCTGACCGACGAGAACCCCAAGCAGGAGTACTTCCTCACCGGGATCATCGCCGAGGCCGTGCACGAGGAGATGCTGGTGCGGGCCCATACCGCGCCGGAGACGTCCGTGATGGGCGCGGACACGCCCATGCAGCTGTCCCAGGCCGAGGCCGAGTTCCAGAAGCGTCGGCGCGCCTGGTTCCTGTCGCAGGGCGTGGCGATGACCGCGCCGGAGACCGTCTTCTTCGCCTGGGACACCGAGATCGCGGCCGGGGCCACCATCGAGCCCTATGTTGTCTTCGCCCCGGGCGTTCGGGTCGAGACCGGCGCGGTGATCCGGGCGTTCAGCCACCTGGAGGGCGCGATCGTGCGGGAGGGCGCCCTGATTGGTCCCTATGCGCGGCTGCGGCCGGGAGCCGACATCGGCGAGGACGCCCACATCGGCAACTTCGTGGAAGTGAAGAAGGTGACCGTCGGCAAGGGCGCCAAGGCCAATCACCTCAGCTATCTGGGCGATGGCACGGTGGGCGCGGGCGCGAACATCGGCGCGGGCACGATCTTCTGCAACTACGACGGCTTCTTCAAATACGACACCCACGTGGGTGAGGGGGCGTTCATCGGCTCCAACGCCTCGCTGGTCGCCCCCGTGCGGATCGGCGCCGGGGCCTATACCGCCTCGGGCTCCGTGATCGTCGAGGATGTCGCGCCCGACGCCCTGGCGATCGCCCGCGGCAAACAGGCCCAGAAGGACGGTTGGGCGGCGGCGTTCCGCAGGCGTATGGCGGAGAAGAAGGCCGCGAAGGGCAAATGAGCGATCCCGACGCGCAAAAGCGCGCAGCCGGCGAGGCCGCGGCGCAGCTGGTGCAAGGCGGCATGGTGGTCGGGCTCGGCACCGGATCCACTGCCGCCTGGTTCGTCCGCGCGCTGGCGGCGCGAAAGCTCGACATCGTGGGCGTGCCGACCTCGCAGGCGACTGCGGATCTGGCCGCCAGCCTTGGCATCCGGCTGGGTGAACTGGGCGAGACCAAGGGCATCGACCTGACCGTGGACGGCGCCGATGAAATCGGCCCCGGACTGTCGCTCATCAAAGGGGGCGGCGCGGCCCTGTTGCGCGAAAAGCTGGTCTGGGAAGCCTCGCGGTCCTGCGTGGTGATCGCCGACGCCGCGAAGTCGGTGGCGGCCCTCGGCGCCTTCCCACTGCCGATCGAGGTGATCGCGTTCGGACACAAGACCACCGCCAACCGGATCTGCGACGCCCTGGCCGAATGCGACCTGGAAATCGTCCCCGTGCTTCGCCGAAAAGGTGGCGAGCCTGTAAGAACCGACGGGGGCAACCTTATCTATGACGCGCACTGCGGACGCATCGAGGAGCCCGCGGCCCTGGCGGCGGCGCTGAAGAGCGTCACCGGTGTTGTCGACCATGGCCTGTTCCTGGATCTCGCGGACCG
>JAIXTR010000098.1 GCA_027483845.1 Caulobacteraceae bacterium
CGGATCGTATAGGTCCGGGCCGGGCGGCGCAGATCGGTGGGCATGATGCAGTCCTCCCTTAGTTATCGTTGATAATGAGGGTGATCCTGGCTTCCGTTTACGTCAAGGGCACTCGCGCACTTGGTGAGGCGAAAAATGGCGTCAGGCTTTCGCAACGTAAGCATCGACCGAATTGCGGCGCGTTGAGGGCGCGGGCTCTGGATGCGGCGCGCAAGGCTGGCTAGCGTCGCGGCCTGTTCGCCTGGGGGATGGCTGTGAAACGAGTGTTGTTGGGCTGCGCGGCGGCGCTGGCGTTGGCGACGGCGGGTCCGGGGATGGCGCGGGACAAGGCCGCGCCAGCCGACGCGATGGCGGGTCTTACCCGTCAGGACGGCCTGGTCCCGGTCTATGTGGATGCGGCGAAGGGGCGGGTCCTGGTCGCGCTGCCGGCGCCGGACAAGGACGGGGTCGCTGGGCGGTATCTCTATGTCTCGGCGCTGAAGACGGGGCTGGGGTCCGCGCCCGTGGGTCTGGATCGCGCGCGGTTGGGCGACACCCAGGTCCTGGCCTTCCGCCGGGTCGGGGGCAAGGTGCTGGCCGAGTTCGAAAACCCAAGGTTCCGCGCCGCCGGGGCGCCGAGCGCCGAACAGGCCGCGGCGCGCGAGGCCTTCGCCACCTCGGTGGTCTGGGCGGGCAAGATCGAGAGCACCCTGGCGGACGGCCGGCTGGTCGTGGACATGTCGGGCTTCCTGACCCGCGACGTGATGGGGATCGCCGACGCGCTCAAGCAATCCGGCGAGCCCGGCTACAAGGCGGTCAGCGAACTGTCCGTCGTCGATCCAGCGGCGGTCAAGGTGTTCCCGGAGAACGTCGAGTTCGAGGCCCTGCAGACCTTCGCCTCCGACACCCCGGGACCGGAGACGCGCAATATCGCGCCGGACCCCAAGCTGATCACCCTGACGGTGCGCCATAGCCTGATCAAACTCCCAGAGCCTGGCTTCCAGCCGCGCGCGTTCGACCCGCGCTCGGGCGCCTTCGACCGCATCGTGCTCGACTACGCCGCGCCCCTGGACCAGGACATCGTCCAGCGCCTGGCCGTCCGCTTCCGCCTGGAGAAGACCAATTCCGCCGCCGCCGTCTCGACGGTCAAGAAACCCATCGTGTTCTACGTGGATCGCGCCGCGCCCGAGCCGATCCGCACCGCGCTCCAAGAGGGCGCCGAGTGGTGGGCGACGGCGTTCGAGAAGGCCGGCTTCAAGGACGCCTACCGGGTGGAGATCATGCCCGAGGGCGCCGACCCGCTGGATGTCCGCTACAATGTCATCAACTGGGTGAACCGGGCCACGCGGGGCTGGTCCTACGGACAGGTGGTCGCCGATCCGCGCACCGGCGAGATCGTCAAAGGCTCGGTGCTGCTGGGCTCGCTGCGCGTCCGCCAGGACATGCTGATCTTCGAGGGCCTGGTGGGCGCCGACGCCAGCGGCAAGGGCGGGCCCAACGACCCGATCCAGGTCGCCCTGGCGCGGATCCGCCAGCTGTCGGCTCACGAGGTCGGACACAGCCTGGGCTTCGCCCACAACTTCGCCGCCTCCAGCCAGGATCGCGCCTCGGTGATGGACTACCCCGCGCCCCGGGTGAAGCTCACCGACGGCAAGATCGATCTCAGCGACGCCTACGGCGTGGGCGTCGGCAAATGGGACGACTTCATCGTGGACTGGCTGTACGGCGACGGCGACCCGACGGCGAAGGCGCTCAAGGCGTCGCAGACGCTGCGTTACACCGCCGACCCTGAAGCCCGACCTGTGGGGTCCGGCCAGCCGCATGGGGCGATCTGGGACGACGGCGCCGATCCGGTCGCAGAGCTGGCCCGCGTCCTGGGCGTCCGCCGCGTGGCGATCGACCGGTTCGGCCCCCAGGCCCTGCGCCCCGGGGAGGCGGCCCAGGCGCTGAAGCGCAAGTATGTGCCGATCTACCTGCTGCACCGCTATCAGCTGGAGGCGGCGGCCAAGGTGCTGGGCGGGGTGGACTTCACCTACGCCGTCCGCGGCGACGCCGGGATGCAGGCGAATCTGGCCCCGGCTGGGGCCCAGCGGGCGGCGTTGAGCGGCCTGCTCGCCGCCATGACGCCCGAAGCTCTGGACACGCCGGAAGCCCTGATCCCCCTGTTATCGTCCGGACAGTCCGGCGACGTGGACCGCCAGTACGCCATCGAGGTGTTCGACGGCGCGGGTGGGCCGGTGTTCGACAGCCTCACGGCTGCGGATGTCGGTGCGGGCCTGGTGCTGGACGCTCTGCTGGCCCCGGACCGCCTGGCCCGGCTGACCGACCAGCATCGGCGGGACGCCAATCAGCCCGGCGTCGGGGAGGTAGCCGACCGGCTGCTCACCCAGGCGTTCGCCCCGGCCGGCGGACGGCTAGCCGAAGTGGCGCGGCGGACTCAGACCCGCACGGTGCTGGAACTGGCGGCCGTGGCGCGGCGCCCCGAGGTCTCGCCGGCCGCCCGCGCCGAGATCGGTCAGCGCCTGACGGACCTTGCGATCAAGCTGAAGGCGGCGCCCGGCGCGGACGCCTCGGATCGCGCGCACCGCCTGACCCTGGCCGCTCTGCTGCAGGACAAGGACGAACTGTCCCGCGTGCTGGCCCAGGCCAAGCGCCGGCCGGACGTGCCGCCGGGCATGCCGATCGGCAGCGACGAGGACTGACGGGCGCGCCGGCTCGGGCGCGCGGGGTCACCGCGCGACGAGTTCGCCCGCCAGCGCGCGCTGGATGAGATCCACCGTCCGGTCGACGCCGAAGATGGCGGTGAAGGAGCCGAACCGCGGACCCTGGCTCTGGCCCAGCAGCACCTCGTAGAGGGCTGAGAACCACGCGCGCAGCGGCTCGAATCCTGCGGCCTTGCCGACCTCGAACACCTCGTTCTGGATGGCTTCCGCGTCGGCGCCGGCCGGCAGCGCCTGGAGCTTGGCGACCAGCGCTTCCATCGCCGCGCGTTCCTGGTCGGTCGGCGCCCGGAAGCGCTTCGCCGGCTTCACGAAGTCTTCGTAGTACTGGATCGCATAGCCCGCGAGCTTGTCGAGCAGCGGCTCGCTCGCCGGCGTCGCGCCGGGCAGGTAGCGGCCGATGAAGGCCCACAGCAGGTCCTTGGTCGAGGCGTCGGCCGCCGACACCAGGTTCAGCAGCAGCGAGAAGCTGACCGGCGAGCCCTTTTCCGGCGGCTGGCCGCGGTGGACGTGCCAGGCCGGGTTGTCCAACTGGGCGCCGTTGTCGCCCTCGGCCTTCTTGCGGATCAGGGCGTCCAGCTGCTGCAGATACTCGTCCGTCGCCTTGGGGATGACGTCGAAACAGAGCCGCTTCGCCGACTTGGGCGACTGGTACATGTAGTAGGTGAGGCTCTCGGGCGTGCCGTAGCGCAGCCACTCCTCGATGGTCAGGCCGTTACCCTTGGACTTCGAGATCTTCTGGTTGTTCTCGTCCATGAAGAGTTCGAAGTGGAACGCCTCCGGCGGCTCGCCGCCCAGGGCCTTCACGATCTTGTTCGAGACCCGAACGCTGTCGACCAGGTCCTTGCCCGAGGCTTCGAAGTCGACCTCCAGCGCGGTCCAGCGCGCCGCCCAGTCGGGCCGCCATTGCAGCTTCACATGCCCGCCGGTGACGGGAACCTCGGTCAGTTCGCCGTCCTCGTCGTGGAAGGTGATCGTGCCCTTTTCCACGTCGCGGCCCACGGTCGGCGCCTGCAGCACGCGGCCGGTCTTGGGGCTGATGGGCAGGAAGGGCGAATAGGTCGCGCGCCGCTCCTCGCCCAGGGTCGGCAGCATGATCGCCTGCACGGCGTCGAACCGGGCCAGGATCCGCAGCAGCACCTCGTCGAACCGCCCGGACTTGTAGGTCTCGGTCGAGCTCATGAAAGTGTACTCGAAGCCGAAGCCGTCGAGGAACGCGCGCAGACGGGCGTTGTTGTGGGCGCCGAAGCTCTCGTATTCGCCGAACGGGTCGCGGACCGAGGTCACCGGCTTGTCGCGGTCCTCTTCCAGCATCGCCTTGTTCGGCACGTTGTCGGGGATCTTCCGCAGGCCGTCCATGTCGTCGGAGAAGACGATCAGCTGGGTCGGGATCGCGTCCTCGGTCAGCGCGCGGAAGGCGTTGCGCACGATGGTCGGCCGGGTGGCCTCACCGAAGGTGCCCAGGTGTGGCAGGCCGGACGCCCCGTAGCCGCATTGGAAAATCACCGGCTTGGCCAGGGCGGGCAGGGTCTGCACAGCCTCCGCGAACTTGCCCTGGGCGAACAGGGCGGCGGCCAGGTCGCGCTCGCCGTCGGACAGGCGCAGGCGGGTGATCCGGTCCAGCAACAGGCGCGCCTGCTCGAACGGCCAGCTCTTGGCGTCGCGCGCTTGGTGGGACAGTCCTTGAAGGGTTGGGCCTTGAAGCATGGCGCGCGGCCTAACCCCTGACGGCCGCCGCCTCAAGCGCAATCGGGTGTCGCGGGACCTTCACCGTGCTGTCGCGTGTCCGTCACGCCGACCGCCTATGCGGCGCACATCGATTTTCGGGGGTGTGTGATGCTGGTGAATAAGTCGGCGCGTGGTCTGCGACAGCGCGAGGTTCTCCTGTCCGTTTCGGTTCTGGCGCTGGCGTGCGCGCTTGCGGCCCCGGCCCGGGCCGCCGACGAGGCCGCCGAGGCCCAGGTCGAGGAGATCGTGGTCACTGGCCAGCGCGAAGCCCAGCGCGCGGCCATCGCCGTCAAGAAGCAGGAATTCGTGGTCGCCGACGTGGTTTCGGCCGACGACATCGGCAAGCTGCCCGATCACAACACCGCCGCCGCCCTGCGCCGCATCCCCGGCGTGTCGATCATGGAAGACCAGGGTGAGCCCCGCTTCCCGACCATCCGCGGCCTGCGCTCCACCTACAACCGCACCACGGTCGACGGCGCCATCGTGGGGTCGGTCGATGAAAGCGGCCGGACCGTGCCGTTGGACATCGTGCCGTCAGTGATGGCCGGCCGTCTGGAAGTCATCAAGACGGTGACCCCGGAGAACGACGGCAACGCCATCGGCGGCGTCGTCAACGTCACCACCCGCAGCGCCTTCGACGCGGGCCGGCCGTTCCTCAACATGATGGGGTCGTACGGCCACTACGAGAACCACGGCGACGTGCGCAACGACAAGCCGTCCTTCCGCCTCGCCGCCGCCGCGGGCCGCACCTTCGGCGCCGACGACGAGTGGGGCGTCGTCATCGGCGGCTCGTTCGAGCAGCTCGACTACGACATTCCGCAGGTCGAGAGCCAGGACCCGTCCGTGCGCGAATACACCGCCGCCGGCGCCCCGGTGAGCTCGGGCGCGCCCACGGGCAACGGCATCCAGGTGCCGACCTTCCAGCGCCTCTTCTGGTACAACAACACCAAGCAGCGGAAGGGCGTGAACGGCAAGGTCGAGTTCCGGCCGACCGACGACTTCCGCGCCGAGGTTTCCGCCCTCTACGCCAAGATGGAAGACGACGAGGAGCGGATCGAAAACCGCCTTGAGCCGCTCGGCAACGTCACCAACCAAACGGCAACATCCGGGACGTTCGCCCGCGGTCGCGGCGTCATCCAGCTGAACCAGCCGATCACCAACCGCGAGATCGATATCGGCCGCGCCAGCTTCGAGTGGACCTTCGCCCCGCAATGGAAGGCCGATGGCGATCTGATCGTCTCGGAGGCCGCCCTCGACGTGCCGAACCACTCGGTGGAGTTCCGCACGGTGGACGCCCAGGGCGCCAACTACGCCTTCAACTACAACACCTCGAACCCGCTGTTCCCGGTGTTCACGCCGGTCAATGACGCGGCCTACCGCAATCCGGCCAACTACAACCTGCAACAGCACCGCGACGCCCTGACGGCGACCAACGAGCAAGCCTACCAGGGCCGCTTCAACCTGACCTTCGATCAGAACCAGGGCGACAACCGGCTGCAGGCCAAGATCGGCGGCGTGGCCCGCTCGACCCTCCGCAAATTCATCTCCCGCCAGACCAACTACACGGTCAACCAGGCGACCTTCCCCTACACCCTGGCCACCGTCGCCGGAGCCGGGCCGACCGAATTGATCGCCGGACGATACCTGCTGAACCCGCGCATCGACGCGGACAAGGCGATGGAATTCTTCAACGCCAACAAGTCGCGCTTCATCACCACCGTCACCGCCCCCACCGGCGACTATAAGGTCAAGGAAGACGTCCTCGCCGGCTACGCCCAGGCCAGCTACGAGTTTGGCGCCTTCACGGTGCTGGGCGGGCTTCGCTACGAGCGCACCGACGTCCGTGCGAACGTCAACCGCGTGGCCAGCGGCGTGATCACCCCGGTGACCAACGATGGCGACTATGGCAACTGGATGCCCAGCCTCCATCTGCAGTGGAAGCTTCGCGACGATCTGATCGTCCGCGCCGCCTGGACCAACACCATCGGCCGGCCGGACTTCGGCCAGCTGGCCGGCGCCGAGAACGTCACCTTCGACGGCGCTCAGGCGATCCTGACCCGCGGCAATCCGAACCTGAAGCCGCGCGAGAGCGAAGGCTTCGACCTGTCGGTGGAGTTCTACCCGCCGGACGGCCTGATCTCGCTGGCCGTGTTCCACAAGGACATCAAGAACGAGATCTTCACCCTGAGCTCGACCGAGCAGTTGAACATCGGCCGCGGCGTCGAGTCCGTGCAGGTGCGCACGCCGCGCAACGCCGAGGACGTCAAGCTCAAGGGCCTGGAACTTGGCGTACAGCAGGCCTTCACCTTCCTGCCGGAGCCCTTCAACGGCTCCGGGTTCAACGGGAACGTGACCCTGGTGGATAGCGAGGCGACCTACGTCACCAGCGCCGGCCGCCGGGACCGCAGCCTGTTCCAGCAGCCGGAAATCACCACCAACGAGTCGATCTACTATCAGCGCGGACCGTTCGAGGCCCGGGTGTCGCACAACTACATCGGCGGCTTCCTGGAGACGATCGTCGACGCCGTGCCGAACTCCGACCAGTACTGGAAGGGCCGCCACAGCTTCGACGCCTCGGTCAGCTGGCGGGTCAACGACCACATCACCGTCTTCGCCGAGGGCCAGAACCTCTCCAACACCGGCCGCCAGGAAGTGACCGGCCCGAACCAGCGGAACCTGCAGGAGTGGGCGAACTATGGCCGCACCTACTGGGTCGGCGTGGCGGCCAACTTCTGATGCTCCGGACCCTTCTCGCCGCCAGCCTGACCCTGCTGGCGGCGCCGGCGCTGGCCCAGGCCCCGCCGGTGCTGAAATCCGAGGTGATCCGGCGCTGGAAGGCGCCGGAGGCCACCCAGGGGGTGGCGGTCGACGCCCGCCATTTCTATGCGGTCGCCAACTTCCGGATCGCCAAGTACGACAAGGCGACCGGCGCCAAGGTGGCGGAATGGTCGGGCGACAAGGCGCGCTTCCCGCATATCAATTCCTGCGAGATCATCGGCCGCGATCTGGTCTGCGTGAACTCGAACTTCCCCGAAACGCCGATGACCAGCTCGGTGGAGATCTTCGACCCCGTGCGGATGGTCCATCGCCGGACCGTGTCGCTGGGCCAACAGATCGGCTCGCTGACCTGGCTGGACCGGAAGGACGGGGTCTGGTGGGCGGCGTTCGCCAACTATGACGGCAAGGGCGGTGAGCCCGGCCGCGGCCATGCCTACACCCAGCTCGTCACCTTCGACGACCAGTGGCGGCGGATGGAGAGCTGGTCCTTCCCCACCTCGGTCACCGACCGGTTCGCGCCGATGAGTTCGTCGGGCGGGGCCTGGGGCCCCGATGGTCTCCTGTACGTGACGGGCCACGATCATCCTGAGCTCTATGTGCTGAGCCTGCCAAAGGGCGGGTCCAAGCTGGACCACCTGGCCACGATCGAGGCGCCCATCGAGGGGCAGGCCATCGGCTTCGACCGGAGCGCGCCGCGTGTCATGTTCGGCATCAGCCGGCCCAACCGCGAGGTCGTTTCCATGACCCTGCCGGTCGTCGCCGTGAAATGATCCGC
>JAIXTR010000120.1 GCA_027483845.1 Caulobacteraceae bacterium
AAGTGCGCGAAGGCGCGTTCGACGCCGGTCAATTCCAGGGGGATGATAAAATCCGCAGGCTCCCGGTGGACCGGGGGTGGTCGCCCTTGCAGCACCACAACGACGACCGCGAGCAAAGCTACGTCAAGACCATCAAGGCCAAGTCGCCCGGCCAGCAGCAGTTGATCGACGCCATCGACGCCAAGAACCTGGTCCTGGCCCTGGGCCCGGCCGGCACCGGCAAGACCTATATCGCCATCTCCAAGGCCGTTGAGGCGCTGGAAGCGGGCCGCGTCGGACGCATCGTCCTGTCACGGCCGGCGGTGGAGGCCGGGGAGAGCATCGGCTTCCTGCCCGGCGACGCCGAGGAGAAGCTGGCCCCCTATCTGCGGCCGCTCTACGACGCCCTCTCCGACCGCCTGTCGATGAAGCGGGTTCGCTCCCTGATGGCCGAAGGCGCCATCGAGATCGCGCCGGTGGGGTTCATGCGCGGCCGCACCCTCAACAACGCCTTCGTCGTCATCGATGAGGCGCAGAACTGCACCTACACCCAGATCAAGATGCTGCTGACCCGCCTGGGCTGGCACTCGACCATGGTCGTCACCGGCGACCCCGACCAGTCCGACCTGCTGCCGGAGTTCTCGGGCCTGGGCCCCGTCGCCACGAAGCTGGAAGCCGTCGGCAACATCGCCGTCGTCCGGCTCCAGGACCGCGACATCGTCCGCCACCCCCTGGTCGCCGAGATGCTGGGCGTTCTCTAAGGGCCTGAACGACCCTCCCTTCCACACCGTTGCGTGGGAGGGAGGGCCTCAGCTCACCGGATCCTCGAAGCTCGCGAAGTGGTCGCGCAGTGCGCGTTCGAACGCCGGGCGCGCTTCGCAGCGATCGAGGTAGGCGCGCAGCCGAGGCTGCTCGTCGACCAGCTCGGTGTGCCGCAGGATGTGAAGCACCGTCGCCATCATCAGGTCGCCGAGGGTGAACTCGCCCTCCAGGAAATCCTTCTCGCCCAAGGCGGCCGCCAGCTCGGCCAGGCGCTTCCTCACCCAGGCTTCGGTCTCCGGGCGACGCTCGCGCGCCCAGGCCTTGTCGGCATGGAACAGATCGATCTCGGCCAGCTGCTGGATCGGCGGCTCCAAGGTGTTCAGCGCCGCGAAGAGCCAGCTGATGGCCCGCGCGCGCCCTGCAGGATCGGTCGGCAGCAGGACGGGGCTGCGCTCGCCGATCTGCAGGACGATGGCTCCGCTCTCGAACAGCACCAGCCCACCCTCCTCGATGGCCGGAACCTGGCCGAAGGGCTGGCAGGCGCGATAGGCGGGGCTGTTCTGCTCGTCGCCCAGGCTGATCAGCCAGTCCTGATAGTCGAGACCGGCCTCCTCCAGCGCCCAGCGGACGCGCACATCGCGGACGACCCCGCGCACCATGTCGGGGACCCAGCGGTACGAATAGAGCGTGATCATTCCCGATCTGTCGCGCCGACCGCGCATGGCCGTCAACCGCGCGCTTGCCGCTTCGAGAGTCGCAATATAGATAGTTAGACAACCTAACTATCATGACAGACACCGACCTCGACATCCGCGTTCTGGCCGAGGCGCTACGCCCGGCGCTGCTGCGCGTCTCACGACGGCTGCGGCTTGAGGCGCAAAAGGTGGGTCTGTCGGCGCAGGACGCCCTTCTGCTGGGCCACATCACCAAACACCCCGGGATCGGCGTCAGCGCCCTGGCCGACGCCGAGAAGATCTCCCGCCCCACCATGAGCGCCCACATCAAGCGCCTCGAGGCCGAGGGTCTCGTGGCGCGCAGCGACGACGCCGCCGATGGCCGCCGCTCGGGTCTGGCGATCACGCCCGCCGGCCTGGACAAGCTCGAGATCATCCGCGCCACCCGCAATGACTGGCTGGCCACGCGCCTTGCCCGGCTGCCGGCGGACGATCGCGCCTTGCTGGAGGCCGCCGCCGGCGCCCTGCTGCGCCTGGTGGACGCATGAGCCCTGCAACAGACGACGCCGGCGCGGTCACGCGGGGCTGGGTGGTCCCCGCGATCATCGGCTCGGCGCTGATGATGCAGACGCTGAACGCCACGGTGATCACCAACGCCCTGCCCGCCATGGCCCGCGCCTTCGAGGTCGAGCCGCTGCGGCTGAACCTGGCCATCACCGTCTACATGCTCTCGGCGGCGATCTTTCTGCCCCTGAGCGGCTGGCTGGCCGACCGGTTCGGCGCCCGGCGCGTCTTCATGTGCTCGATCGTGCTCTATGCGGCCGGGTCCGTCGCCTGCGGCTTCACGCAGGAGCTTTGGCAGCTGATCCTTGCCCGCTTCGCGCAAGGCGCGGCGGGCGCGACCCTGGCGCCGGTCGGACGCCTGGTGCTGCTCAGAACCACGCCCAAGACCGAGCTCGTCGGAGCCATGTCCGTCCTGACCATGCCGGCCTTGCTGGGGCCGGTGATCGGGCCGGTGATCGGCGGCGCCATCGTCACCTTCGCCGACTGGCGCTGGATCTTCTTCATCAACCTGCCGGTGGCGGTGACCGGCCTCTACCTGGTCTGGCGTCACGTGCCCGAC
>JAIXTR010000582.1 GCA_027483845.1 Caulobacteraceae bacterium
AGGGCCGGCCGGGGATGGAGCTCTCGCTCTTTAGTCGCGACGTCATCGCCATGGCGACCTCAATCGCCTTGACCCACGACGCCTTCGACGCGGCCGTGATGCTGGGGATCTGCGACAAGATCGTGCCGGGACTGTTCATCGGGGCGGCCGCCTTCGGGCACTTGCCGACGATCTTCGTGCCCAGTGGTCCAATGACCTCGGGCATCTCCAATGCGGAGAAGGCCCGGGTCCGCGCGCTCTACGCCGAAGGCAAGGCGACGCGCGACGAACTGCTCGACAGCGAGATGAAGAGCTACCACGGGCCCGGCACCTGCACCTTCTACGGCACCGCCAACTCCAACCAGATGATGATGGAGATGACAGGGCTTCACCTGCCCGGCGCCGCCTTCGTCAGCCCGAACACACCGCTGCGCGACGCCCTGACGGCCGCTGCGCCCAAGCGGGCGGTGGCGATCCGCGATGGCGGAAACGAGTACACGCCCTTCGCCGCGGTGGTGGACGAGAAGAGCCTGGTGAACGCCATCGCCGGCCTCCTGGCGACGGGCGGCTCGACCAACCATACCCTGCACATCCTGGCCATGGCGCGGGCGGCGGGCGTGCTGGTGACCTGGGAGGACTTCCACGACCTCAGCCGGGTTACGCCGCTGATCGCCCGGGTCTATCCGAACGGGTCGGAGGACGTGAACGCCTTCCACGCGGCGGGCGGGATGAGTTTCGTCACCCGGACGCTCCTGGACCACGGGCTGGTCCACGACGATGTGCGCACCGTCGCTGGCGCCGGTCTTCGCCGCTACACCCAGGAGCCGTTCCTGGATGGCGGCCAGCTGGTGTGGCGGGACGGCCCGGCCGTCAGCCTGAACCGCGACATCCTGCGGCCCGCCGACGATCCGTTCGAGGCCGAGGGTGGGATGCGGGTCCTGACCGGCGGGCTTGGCCGCGGGGTCATCAAGACCTCGGCCGTGAAGCCGCAGCACCGCATCGTCGAGGCGCCGGCCCTGGTCTTCGACGACCAGGACGATCTGCTGGCGGCGCACAAGCGGGGCGAACTCAACCGGGACTTCATCGCCGTGGTCCGGTTCCAGGGACCGCAGGCCAATGGCATGCCCGAGCTCCACTCGCTGACGCCGGCGCTGGGTGTCCAGCTGGACAAGGGCTTCCAGGTGGCCCTGGTCACCGACGGGCGCATGTCGGGCGCCAGCGGCAAGGTTCCGGCGGCGATCCACGTGACGCCCGAGGCGGCGGTCGGCGGGCCGCTGGCCTATGTCCAGAACGGGGACGTCATTCGTCTGGACGCCGAGGCGGGGACCCTGGAGATCAAGGTCGAACCGAGCGAACTGATGCGTCGGGAGCGTGCGGTGTGCCGGCCATCGGGCCTGGGCTACGGGCGTGAGATGTTCGGCTGGATGCGGCGCGCCGCCGGACCGGCCGACGCGGGCGCCTGCGCCCTGTTCGAGGTCGCTTGATGAAGGGTCATTGGGTTGGCCTGGTCGGCGACGTCGGCGGGACGAACGCGCGCTTCGCCCTGATCGACGGGCAGGGCCACATCCGCAATCCGCGGAGCTTCCCCTGCAAGGACTATCCGAGCCTCGACGCCATCGTGGCCGACTACATCGAGACGACCGCGGGCCGGAAGCGGCCGCCCAAGGCGGTGATCGCGGTCGCCGGGCCGGTGCTGGACGGCGAGATCGAGTTCACCAACCTGCACTGGCGGGTCTCCGAGGGCGACCTGCTGGCGCAGTTCGAGTTCGAGGCCGTCGAGCTGATCAACGACTTCGCCGCCCAGGCCCTGGCCTGTCCGCTGCTGGAGGGCGCGGACCTGCGGCCGCTGGGCAAGGCGCTGCCCAAGGGGCCGCACGACTGTCCGATCGTGGCGCTGGGCGCTGGCACAGGGTTTGGCGTCGCCGCGCTGGCGCGGAGCGAACGGGGGGATGTGGCCATCGCCACCGAGGGCGGCCATGTCGGCTTCGCGCCGACCGATGAGGTCGAGATCGAGGTCCTGAAGCGGCTGATGGTGAAGTACGGCCGCGTGTCGGTGGAGCGGCTGCTGTCGGGCCAGGGGCTGTACGACCTCTATGCGGTGCTCTGCGACCTGGCGGGCGAGGCGCCGGCGCTGCCGGACGAGATGTCGGTCACCCGCGAGGGGCTGGTCGGCGACCCGCTGGCGGGGCAGGCGCTGGACCGGTTCGGCGGCATCCTGGGCGCGGTGGCCGGCGATCTGGCCCTGACGTTCGGCGCCCGGGGCGGGATCTATGTGTCGGGCGGGATCGCGCCGCGGATCGCCGAACGGCTGGCCGCCGGCAGTTTCCGCACGCGCTTCGAGGCCAAGGGTCGGCTCTCCGGCTTCGTGGCCGCGATCCCGACCTACCTGGTGCTGCACCCCTATCCGGCCATCGTCGGCGCCGCCCGTCAGCTGGAGCAGATGGGCCGGATGTAGGGCGCCTCAGCGCCCGACGAAGTTCCCCGGCCGGCGCTCGGCCACCGAGCGGACGCCCTCGGCGAAGTCCTCGCTGGCGCGCAGGATCGACTGTTCCTCGTGCTCGATGGCGGTCTGGGCGCGGACGTCGGCGGCCAGCTTGGCGCGCAGGGTCTTGCGGGTGGCGGCCACGGCCAGGGGCGCGTTCTCGGCGATCTCCTGGGCCAGCTTCAGGGCGGCGCCCCGCAGCTCGTCCATCGGCACGACCTCGTCCACCAGGCCCCAGGCCAGGCCTTCCTCGGCCTTGATCCGGCGGCCGGTGAGGAACATCAGCGCGGCGCGCTGCTGACCCACCAGGCGGGGCAGGGTGTGGGTCAGGCCAAAGCCCGGGTGGAAGGACAGCTTCACAAAGTTGGCCGCGAACCGCGCCTCGGGCGCCGCCACGCGGAAGTCGGCGACCAGGGCCAGACCCAGGCCCGCGCCCACGGCCGAGCCCTGGACCGCCGCCACGATGGGCGTGCTGACCGAGAACAGGCGGACGGCCTGGTCGTAGAGGGCGTTCACGCCGTCCATGCCCGACGCCACCTTGTCGGTCGGCGAGGCGAAGTCGGCGCCGCCGGAGAAGGTGCGGCCCTCGCTCTGCAGCACGATGGCGCGCACGGCGTTCGAGGCGTCCGCCGCCTCCATGGCGTCGGCCAGGTCGGCCATGAACTCGACCGAGACGAAGTTGTGCGGCGGCCGGTCCAGGGTGACCACGGCCACATGGCCGTCCAGCGCGACCTTCACATGCTCGCCGTAAGCGTCTTTCATCGTCTCGTCCCCAACAGGTTCCTGGCCACCACCCACTTATGCACTTCGGTGGGGCCGTCATAGATGCGCATGGTGCGAAGCTTCGCCTGCATGAGCTGCAGCGGTAGTTCCTTGGTCATACCCATGGCGCCGAACGCCTGCATGGCGCGGTCCACGGTCTCATAGGCCATCTCAGTGGCGTACCACTTGATCATGCTGATCTCGGAGCGCACGTCGCGGCCCTGGTCCTGCTTCCAGGCGCAGTCGTAGGTCATCAGCCGCGCGGCGTGGATCTTGGTCGCCGCCTCGGCCACCCAGAACTGGATCGCCTGACGCTCCGAGAGCGGCATCCCGAAGGTCTTCCGCTGGGGCGCGTACTCGATCACCATCTCCATCGCCCGCTGGGCCATGCCGATCGACCAGGCCGCCATCTGGATGCGGCGGGTGCCCAGGCGCACCTGCATCGGCGCAAACCCCTGGCCCTCCACGCCCAGCAGCTTCCAGCCCTCGACCCGGCAATCCTCCAGGGCGATCTCATAGCTGTACTGCCCGCCCAGCATCGGGATGCGGCGCAAGATGTTGAAACCCGGCGTGCCGCGGTCGACGAGGAAGGCGCTCATCCCGCCCCGGGCGCCCTTCTCCTTGTCGGTCACCGCCATCAGGATGGTGAAGTCCGATTCTGCGGCGCGCGTGATCCAGATCTTCCGGCCGTTGATGACCCAGTCGTCGCCATCGCGGACGGCGGACGTGGTCATACCCGCCGGGTCCGAGCCGGCGCCCGGCTCCGAGATCCCGATCGCCGAGCTGATCTTCCCGGCGACGTAGGGGGCGAGGTAGGCCTCGCGCTGCCGATCCGTCACAGTGGCCATCAGCATCCGCAGGTTCGGGCTGTCCGGCGGCAGGGTGTAGGGGGTGATGCTGCGGCCGATCTCTTCCTCGACGCCCACCATGGCGACCATCGGCAGGTCCGAGCCGCCCACGTCCTCAGGCGCGTCCAGGCCGAACAGACCCAGGTCGTGGGCCTTCTTGTCCAGGCGGGCGTGGTCTTCCGGCAAGATGACGTGGCCCTTGCCCTCGGCCTCGCGGGCCATGACGTCGGCCTCCAGCGGCATCAGCTCGTCGCGGACGAACTTCGCCACCAGGTCCTTTAGCATGCGGTGCTCTTCGGCGAGCTCGAAGTGCATGGCGTTTCCCTCGGTCGTCTTGTTGTGGCCCATTGAACAGGGCCGGATGAACCGTTACTAGCTCTGGCTGCAAACGCCCATATGTGGATCGAATTTCCATATACGTGGAATTACGAGCCTTGTGCTTGGATTTCGGGCGGATTTGGAGGTCGCGTGGCCGACGGGGCGGTGAAATCGGCGCAACGGGCGCTGGAGATCCTGGAGGTCTTCGCGCGCGAGCGGCGGCCCCTGGCGCTCAAGGAAATCCTCGAGGCGCTGGGCTATCCGACCTCGTCCGGGTCGGCGCTGATGAAGTCGCTCGTTGCGCTCGGCTACCTGGATTACGACCGCGAGCGGCGGACCTATTTCCCGACCATGCGGATCGCGGTGCTGGGCGCCTGGGTGCCGGGCGTGCTGTTCGGCGACGGCGAGCTCTTGCCGGCGCTCGAGGCGCTGCACCGATCGCTGGACGAGACGGTGGTGCTGGCGGTGCAGAGCGACCTTCACGCCCAGTATGTCCACGTGATCCATTCCGCCGAGCCGTTGCAGTTCCGCGCCCCGCCGGGGACGCGCCGACCGCTGGCGCGATCGGGCATGGGCCTGGCCCTGCTGTCGGCCAAGAGCGACACCGAGATCGAGCGGTTGCGGCGACGGATCAACGCCGCCGGCGACGACGGCCTGCCCCAGACGCGCGAAGAGCTGATGGCGCGGGTGGGCGAGGTGCGAGCCCGTGGGTTCGCCTTTTCCCGCAACAGCATTTCGCCGGGCCTCGGCATCATCGGCGCGGCCCTGCCCAAGGGTCCGTTCGGCCGGGTGTTCGCCGTGGGCGTCGCCGGCCGGGTCGAGCGCCTGGACGAGAAGAAGGACGACATCGTGGCCGGGCTGAAGGCCATGATCGAGCGTCTCGAGTTGCGTTAGGAGGATCCCATGACCGCAAAGACGATGGCTTCCAAGCCCACCGGACCGCTCAGCGGCATTCGCATCCTGGACCTGACCAGCGTGGTCAACGGCGCCTATGGGACCCAGATCCTGGCCGACCAGGGCGCCGACGTGATCAAGGTGGAGGACCCGGGCTCGGGCCGCGGCGATGGCGGCGACATCATGCGCTGGGCGGGCCACCTGCCGGAGGGCGCGCCAAAGGGGATGGGCCCCATCTTCCTCACCATCAACCGCAACAAACGTTCGATCCTCGTGGACATGAAGTCCGAGAGCGGCAAGCGGGCGATGCGGCGGCTGATCAAGTCCTGCGACGTCCTGGCCTCGTCGGTGCGCTACGACGGGATGAAGCGGCTGGGTCTGAGTTACGAAGAGGTGGCCGCGATCAAGCCGGACATCATCTTCGCCCACGCCGCCGGGTATGGCTCGGACGGACCCTATGCGGGGGAGCCGGCCTATGACGACCTGATCCAGTCGGCCTGTGGCGCGGCCGACATCCTGGGCCGCACGGACGGCAACCCGACGCCGCGTATCCTGCCGACCCTGATGGCCGACAAGGTCTCGGGCCTGTTCCTGTCGCAGGCCATCACCGCGGCCCTGCTGCACAAGGCGCGCACGGGCGAGGGTCAGTTCGTGGAGGTGCCGATGTTCGAGTGCGTCACCAGCTTCCTGCTGGTCGAGCACCTGTACGACCACACCTTCCAGCCGCCGACCGGCCACTGGGGCTATCAGCGGGTGATCAACCCCAACCGCAAGCCGTACAAGACCAAGGACGGCTACATCGGTCTGCTGCCCTACACCGACAAGCAGTGGGACCTGTTCTTCCAGGCCGCCGGCTATGGCGACCTGATCCAGTCCGACCCGCGGTTCGCCGACTATGGGACGCGGGCCAAGCACATCCAGGACCTGTACGGGATGATCGAACAGGCGGCGGCGACCAAGACCACCCAGGAGTGGCTGGACATCCTG
>JAIXTR010000611.1 GCA_027483845.1 Caulobacteraceae bacterium
CTATGACCACGCCAGCGCCCTCGTTGCCGACGGGCATCGATTCATCGATGCGGGCCTTCACCGCCTTCATGTAGGCGTCTGGCACCTTCGCCGAGGTGACGCCGCCGGCCGACGTCAGGGTCGACAGATCCGCAGGTCCCAGAAGAAGGCCCAGGTCGGAGGGGTTCAGCGGGGACCCTTCGATCCGCACCAGCACCTCGTCGCCTACCGGGGCGGCGACAGCCACCTCGGCCAGGCTCAATTCCAGCTCGCCGCTGCTCTTGATGATGGACCGCAGCTGCAGCCCCTTGTCCGGAATACCGGCCATTCTCGTCTCCCTGGTTTTACGTTGTCAGGGAGCCACATGGCCGCCCCGGCGGCCGATGCCAAGGCCCAAACAGCAAGAAGGCGGCCCTTGCGGGGCCGCCTCTGCCGCTTCTTTTTCATCCGCACAGGACCGCGGTCCTGGAAGCGCTGCGGGGGCCCCACGCCCCGGCGACAGGTTGAACCGGCCGCCGTTGAGACGGTCATCCTCCAGTCGAACCCGACAGACAAGCCGCCACCGGCCACACCCCGCATTTCGTCGTTCCGCTGTGGCGGAGCGGCCACGCCGCGAAATGGCCTAATTCCGGACCCGCGGCGGCCACAGGCCACGCATTTATAGGAACAGTCGGCTGGCCCGCTTCCGGTCCGGATCCTGAACAGCCCCCCCAGCCCCCCTGATCGGGCGCCTGGTCAGCCGACACCCTCCCCAAATCAAGGCTTCAGCGGACGGCGAGGATTTCGACCTCGCCTTCGCCGACCATGGCCGTATCGCCCACGCTCTTGCCGAGAAGGGCGCGCGCCAGCGGCGAGACATAGGACACGCTGCCCTTGGCCGGGTCGGCTTCGTCCTCGCCGACAATCCGGAAGGTCTGTTTGCGGCCGTCCTCGCGCTCGATCTCGACGGTTCGCCCGAACTGGACGGACCCCGGCGGCGCGTCGGTTTCGGTAAGCTGGGCGCTGGCCCGCCGCGCGGACCAATAGCGAAGGTCGCGGGTCGCGCGCGCCATGGCGGTGCGATCCGCCGCGACCCCGCCCTCGGCCTGGGCCGCGGCGTAGGCGGCGCGCGCCGCCGCGAGGTCGGCCTCGATCGCCGCAAGGCCGCTGGCGGTCACCAGATTAGGGTGCGTCGAGATCGGCCGGTCCGGCAGATCCGCCGCCTGAGCCTCGTAGTCTTCTTCCCGGGTGAACGCGACGGCCATGGCCGAACTGTAGGGCGGCGAGGCGCGGAAGGGAAATCGCGCCCCGCCGCCTTGGCTCACATACCGAAGCTGGCGCCCGTCCAGATCGTCATCGGCTGCGGCGGCCCGACTGCGAGCCAGACGCCGTCGCCGTCGGCGTCCGCATAGACGGTCTGCTCGAACCGGCCATCCTCATGTTCGGTCCTGACGACGACATCCCCGACACGCACATAGGACTCATCGGGGTCGATATCCTCGCGCTCGAGACGGCCGTCCCGCTCCACCTCGTAGACGGCGGCGACTTGGCCCGCGCCGTCGAACTGGAACACATAGGCGTCCTCGCGGTGCGATCCCGTCGGGGGCGCCTCCGTCTGGGGCGGCGCAACGCCGAACAGGCTCAGGTCCGGCGAGCCTACGCCTTCGCCCAGTTCGATCCAGCGTCCGTCACCATCGGCGTCACCGTAGACCGTCCATTCGCGCTGGCCGTCGTCCAACTCGGTTTTCACGACCAAGCCGTCGATAAGCCGATAAGACCCGTCCCGGTCGATCGTCTCGCGATCCAGGCGACCGTTGCGTTCGATTTCGGCGACTGAGGTCACCTCGCCGTTCAGGCCGAAGGTGAAGGCGTAGAGATCGGGTTGGCTCACGCGGGACATGCTCATTCCTTGCAGGGTTGCGATGTCGCTCACGGTGACGGCGCCGGTTCAGCGAGGCCTCCCGCCAAGATTTGAATTTGTCCATCTTGGCTGGCGGCTATGGTGGCCCCTGCTCAGGGAGGATTCTCAATGGCCGGTCTCAAGGACAAGCGCGGCTTCATCGACAAGGACCGCCTGGACCTGTCCGAGCGGAAGGCCGTCGAGTACTGGATGAAGCGCTGGGGCGTGACGCAGGACCAGATCACCGCCGCCCATCGCAAGGTCGGACGTCTGACCAAGGACATCGCCGCCGAACTTGGCAAGAAGCGCTGACGGCCGACCGTCGCCCGACCGCACCAAACCATATCAGCCCCGGACCCCGCATGCGCACGCTCGCCCTGACCCTTGCCGCCCTCAGCCTGACCGCCTGCGCCACGCCTCGGCCGCCAGCCGCCACGCCGATCACGTATACGGGCACGCCGCAGGAGCAGTGGGAGCAGGGGCAGAAGGCCTATGAAGCCTGGTCCGCCGCCCGGCCGGGTTGGGTCGTCACCGCCTCGGGGCTCCAGGCCCACCGCGTGAAGGCGGCGAAGGGTTCAGCGCCGCGCCCGGTCCCCAGCGACGTCGTCACCATCCACTATACCGGCCGCTTCATCGACGGCCGCGTGTTCGACAGCTCCCGCGAACGTGGTGAACCCGCCACCTTCCCGCTGCTCCGGTTGATCCGCGGCTGGCAGGAGGGCGTGCCCATGATGCGGGTGGGCGAGACCTGGCAGTTCGTCATCCCGTCGAACATCGCCTATGGCGACCGCTACCGCGAGCCGATCCCCGCCAACAGCACCCTGCTCTTCGAGATCGAGCTCTTGGGGATCGGCGAGGAATAGGCACGACGCCCGCCTTGCCCTGTCGCATATGTAACGCTATCGTGACTTAACCGCCACCACTGCGGACAACAGGGCGCGGAGATGTCCCAGCGCTCAAAGAAGGCAAGGAAACGCCATGACCGAGAGCCGTCAGGTCCATCTCGTCCGCCGCCCACAGGGCAAGCCGGTCGCAGACGATTTTGCTGTCGTTCCTGTCGAGACGCCGGACGCCGGCGCCGGCGAGATCCAACTTCAGACCTTGCTGATGTCGGTGGACCCCTACATGCGGCCCCGCCTCGATGCCGACCAGCCGCTGGACGCCCCGCTCCTCGGTGGTGGCGTCGCCCGCGTGGTCCAGTCGCGGAACGACGCCTTCAAGGAAGGCGATCTCGTGCGGCACATGTCGGGCATGCGCGAGCGCTTCGTCTCCGACGGGCGCGGCGTCAGTCCGCTGAAGGTCGATGCTGAATTGCCGCTCAGCGTTTACATGCATGCGCTCGGCGCTACGGGCCTCACCGCCTACGGCGGCCTGCTTGAGGTGGGCGCGCTCAAGGACGGCGAGCAGGTGTTCGTCTCCACTGCCGGCGGCGCCGTGGGATCGGTCGTGGCTCAGATCGCCAAGTTGAAGGGCTGCTATGTCGTCGGTACGACCGGCTCGGACGACAAGGTCGCCTGGCTGCGCGATGTGGCGGGGCTGGACGCCGTTATCAACTACAAGACCGGCCCCCTGGGCCCGGCGCTGAAGGCGGTGACGCCGAAAGGGATCGACGTCTATTTCGAGAACGTCGGCGGCGCGCACCTCGATGCGGCGCTGGCCCGGATGAACGTCCGTGGGCGGATCCCGGTCTGCGGGATGATCTCGACCTACAACGGTGACCGCGAGGGCGTGCGCAATCTTTCGAACATGATCTACAGCCGCGTTCGCATGGAGGGCTTCGTCGCCAGCGACTTCGGCCACCTTCGGGAACAGTTCGAAGCGGACATGACGGGTTGGCTCAAGGCCGGGCAGATCAAGTACCAGGAGACGATCCTGGATGGGTTCGAACGCGCGCCCGAAGGCCTGATTGGCCTGTTCGAGGGGCGCAACGCTGGCAAGATGCTGATCCGCGTCGCGGACTGATAGGCGAAGGGCGGCGCACCTGTCGGTGCGCCGCCCTCTAGCTTCGGGTTCGTCGACCGCCGAGCCCTATTGGGGCGGCGTGGCCGAATCCGGGGTCTCCGCCGCAGGGGTCGGCTCCGGAGTCGCGACCGGCGGCGTCGCGGGGACGGCGGCGGGGGCTACGCTTGCCGACGGCAGGGTGAGCAGCGGCGGGTTCATTTCAGCCGGCGTCGGGGCGGCGCCCGGGCTCGGAGCGTAGGGTTGCGGACCCCCCGGCAGGGCCGCCGTCGTGCTGGCGTTCATGCCTGACTCACTTGCGCTGGACGCCGCGGCGGGTCGGACCCGCGCCGGGACGCGAGCGGTCGTCGCTGGGCGCGGCTCAACCGGTGTCGCTGCCGGCGCCATGGCCTCGTTCATCGCCATCTGAGCCGGGGGCGCAACGGGGGTAAGAGGCGCGGCGGCGACGTCGCTCGTCGTCGACGCGGCCGTCGTCAGTTCCGGCACGCCTTCAGGCTCGCGGCTCATGTACCAGCCGCCGGCCGCCAGGGCGCCGAGGCCGACCACCGCCACGGCGATAGCGGCCGGCGCGGCGCTGTTCGACTTCGCCTTGCGGGTGTTCCGCGTGCCGGCGATCGGCGCAGTCATCCCGACAGGCTCTTCGGCTCGGTCCATCCGTGGGCCCGCTGCGGCGCCAGGGTTCATCGCGGCGTACTCGGTGCGCGGATAGACGGGCGTCGACGCCAGCGGGGCCACCGTGACGCGATCACGGCTGATCGGAGTTTCGGGTTCCGGGGCGAATGTGCGCGGTTCGACCGCGACAGCCGTCGTCTTGCGGCCGCCAAAGCCCTTGCGCTTGCGGTTGCGGTCCCAGACGGGCTGGGCCGCGAACATCACGCCGTCCTGTTCCGTGACCGGCTTGTCGGTTTCACGTCCGTTGAAGTCCATCGACATCTGTTGTCCCTCCAAGGATCTTTCGTGGAAAGCAAACGACGTTATTGCGATAGGGTTCCAAACTCGATTTGCTCACTGGCTGAAGTGAACCGGGATCTTCCGGATACATGGGCTAGCGCATCGAATTCTCAACCCAATACAGCCACGCGACGGCCACAATCCGGCGGGGCGCCGAAATCGGACCGGCGCCGCTTGACCGCCCCGACCGGCTCTCGCCAAGGTTCAACTCGCGACGGGAGGTGCGGATGCGGCTCAATGCCAGGATCAAACGCGACTTGCGGTTCTGGAAGGGGCTGAGCAGGACCCTGAAACGGGTCAAGACCATCGCTCGCGGCTCAGACAACCTGATCTGCGACGACCTCCAGGCGGCCGTGGATCAACACCGCAGCCGGCCTGCGATGACCTTCGAGGGGCGCACCGTCACCTATGGCGAACTCGACGCCATGGCGAACCGCTACGCCCACTGGGCCAAGGGGCTGAACCTTCGGCGCGGCCAGACCGTCGCGTTGTTCATGCCCAACCGGCTGGAGTACTTCGCCGTCTGGTATGGCCTGTCGAAGGTTGGTGTCGTCACCGCCCTCATCAACAACCAGTTGACCGGCGTGGCCCTGGCCCACTGCCTCAACATCGCCGGGGCCGGCCATGTGATCGTGGACACCGACACCTCGCCGATCTTCGAACAGGCGCGCGACCTGCTCGAACGGCCCATGCAGCAGTGGATCCTGGGACCGGCGCACGGCGATCAGCGCGACCTCGTCCAGGCGCTCAAGAGCTGCAGTCAGCTGCCCCCTGACCGGGTCGTTCGTGAGGACATGGTGGCCGGGGACACGGCCCTGCTGATCTTCACCTCCGGCACGACCGGACTGCCCAAGGCTGCCCGCATCACGCATATGCGCGCCCAACTTTACATGCGGGGCTTCGCGGGTTCGACCGGCGCGACCGCAAAGGATCGGATCTACGTCACCCTGCCGCTCTATCACGCCACCGGCGGCCTTTGCGCGCTGGGGGCGGCATTCCTGAATGGGGGTTCGGTGGTGCTCCGCCGCCGGTTCTCGGCCAGCCACTTCTGGCCGGAGATCATCGAGCAGGGCTGCACCATGTTCGTCTACATCGGCGAGCTGTGCCGGTACCTCGTCAACCACGACGCCAGCGAGGATGAGACCCGGCACAAGATCCGCATGGCCTTCGGCAACGGTCTGCGGCCGGACATCTGGCCGGCCATGAAGCAGCGCTTCCGAATTCCGGAGATCCTCGAGTTCTACGGCTCCACCGAGGGCAATGTCTCGATGTTCAACTTCGACGGCCGCGAAGGGGCTGTCGGCCGCATTCCCAAGTGGCTGCGCAAGCGCTTCAACGCGCGCCTGGTGCAGTACGATGTCGAACGCGAAGAGGTGGTTCGCGGACCCGACGGCCTGTGCGTCGAATGCGGACCGGGGCAGGTCGGGCAGTGCATCGGCATGATCGGCGGGGGTGACGACGCCCGCTCCGAGTTCTCGGGTTACCTGGACAAGACCGCCTCCGAGAAGAAGGTGATCAAGAATGTCTTCGCGCGCGGAGACGCCTGGTTCGCCACCGGCGACCTCATGAAGCAGGACGCCGACGGCTACTTCTACTTCGTCGATCGTATCGGCGACACCTTCCGCTGGAAGGGCGAGAATGTTTCGACGAACGAGGTCGCCGAG
>JAIXTR010000167.1 GCA_027483845.1 Caulobacteraceae bacterium
AGGGCCCCGCCGGCGTGGTGACCGTCGAGGGCCGCGCCGCCGGCGCCCTGGCCTGGCTGCGGGTCTCCGCGGTCCTTGGCGAGGATCAGGGCCTGCCGACCGCGCCGCGCTTCGCCGCCCTGCTGAACGCCAGGGTCTATCCCGCCTGGATCGCCGCCGCGGACGGCTCGCCGGTCTGGGTCAACGCGGCGTGGCTCAGGGCCGTGGACGCGTCGAGCCTCGACGAGGCCGTGCAGCGGGGGGTTGCCTTCGACAAGGGCGCCGACGCCATCGCCAGCGAGGCCGCCAACCTGGGTCAGCGGCGCGAGGCCCTGCGCTGGACCAGCTACGGCGGTCGCCGCCGCGCCTTCATGATCGCCGCCCAGCCGCTCGAGGGCGGCGGCGTCGGCGTGTGGACGGACGACTGCACCGACCTCGAAGAGGCGCGTGAGGAGACCAAGCGAAACGTCGAGGCCCACGACGAGACCCTGAACCGGCTCGACGATGCGGTGGTGATCTTCGATCGGGCCAAGCGACTCAGCTTCCACAACACGGCTTTCGCGGAGCTCTGGGGTCTGGAGCCGGCCTGGCTGGGCGAGCGGCCGACCCACGGCGAAATCCTCGACCGGTTACGTCAGCGTCGCCGCATCCCCGAGACCGCCGACTACGCCAAGTGGAAGGCTGCCGAGCTCGACCGCTACGAGAAGCTGGAGGCCCAGCCCGACGACATGTGGAGCACGCCCGACGGCCGCACCCTGCGCGTCGTGCGCCAGTCCCACCCGCTGGGCGGCCTGCTGCTGCTGTTCGCCGACATCACCGGCGAGCTGAAGATGAAGGCGCAGTACAACGCCCTGATCCAGGTCCAGCAGGCGACCCTCGACAAGCTGTCGGACGCGGTCGCGGTGTTCGGGTCCGACGGGCGGCTGCGCCTGCACAACGAGAGCTTCGAGCGGTTCTGGAACATCACGCCGCTGCAGATCGAGGCGGCCGGGGATTTCGAGGGCGTGGTCGAACTGTGCGTCCACAAGCTGCACGACATGGTCTTCTGGAAGGAACTCAAGGGCCGGGTGGCCGACCCCGACCCCAGCGCCCGCATGCCCATCACCGGCGAAGCCCAGACGTCCGACGACCGCACGGTGGAATACCGAACCCGGCCGCTTCCCGATGGCGCGACCCTGATCGCCTTCACGGACGTCACCGACGCCCGCCGGCTGGAAAGCGCCCTGGCCGATCGCGAACAGGCGCTGTCCGAGGCCGAACGCCTTAAGCGCGACTTCGTCGGCAACGTCTCGTACGAGCTGCGCACCCCCCTCACCACGATCATCGGCTACTCGGAGCTGCTGGAGCACTCTGGCGATGGCCTGTCGGAACGGGCGCGCGGCTATGCGGCCTCGGTGAAGTCGGCGGCGGTCCAGCTGGCGCGCTCCATCGACGACGTCCTGGACATGGCGCAGATCGACGCCGACGAAATGGCGCTCGACCTTACGGAAATCAGCGTGTCGGATCTGCTGATCGAAGTGGCCAGCCGGTGGCGGGTCGAGGCGGAGCCGGCGAAGATCTCGATCCTCCTGGAGCGCCCTGACGATGTCGGCGTGATCCGGGGCGACCGTCGCCGCCTGTCGCAGATCCTGGATCACCTGCTCGAGAACGCCATCGGCCAGACTCCGGCGGGCGGCACGGTCACCCTGGCGGCACGCAAGGCGCGGGGCGAGGTCCAGCTTCAGGTCTCGGACACCGGGCGCGGCATTCCGTTCCACGTGCAGGCGCACATCTTCGACCGCTTCATCGGCCGCGAGCGCGGCGGGCCGGGGCTGGGCCTGGCGCTGGTCAAGGCGCTGACCGAACTGCACGGCGGCTGGGTGGCGCTGGAGAGCGAGCCCGGGGCAGGCGCGACCTTCACCTGCCACCTGCCGGAAGTCGCCACCACGGTCAGCCAGCCCGAGCTAGGGTTCACGCGCTAGCCTGACGAACGAAAAAACCCCGGCCGCGAAGCCGGGGTTTGATCGGGTTGGCGGTCGCCGCTGGCGGCCCCTGAGGGGTCAGATCGCGGCGAACGTCCGGCGCTGGCGACGCAGAGCCGCGCCGGCTGCCCCGAAGCCCATGATCATCAGGGCCCAGGTGGTGGGTTCGGGCACGGCGGCCGAGATCACGTAGACCCGGTCCACCAGGACGTCGACGGCCGGATAGCCCTTCGCCGCGAAGGTGAAGCTGCTGGTCCCGACCTGTGTCGGGTTGATGTAGACCGTCTGAGAATAGTGCTTCCAGTTGGTCGCGCCGATGGAAGTGCCCTTCAGCAGCACCGGCGACCAGGTGTAGTTGCCGACCTGCGCCGTGAAGGTCGCGTCGTTCGGGTTGTTGTAGCCGTTACGCGGGATGTAGGCGTCGAAGCCGACCTCGTACCAACCCGACGTGAGCATCACGCTCTGGGTCAGCGACTCCTGACCGATATCGGACGAAAAATACGCGGCGTGCGTGCCGTTGTCCTGGACCGGGCCGGGGGCATTGTCGGCGGTGACGCCTTCGCCGAACGCGCCGTTCGGATAGCCGCGGCCGACGCCGTCTGTGACGATGACCACGGTGGCCGACTTGCCCTGGCCCGAGCCGCTGGAGCCGTAGGTCCAGCCCGTAAGGCCGTTCTCAAAGCTGCCGTTGGTGACGAGGTTGGTGGCGGCGTTAGCGCTGCCGGCGATGGCCAGGCTGGCGGTGACGGCTGCAAAAGCGAGGAATTTCATCGATATGCCCCAGTCCGAATATCTGCGTTGTGTCTGCAAGGCGCCGGGAACTGCAAACAAACTGGCGCTGGCGACGATCCGTGAGCGGCCCAGGATGAACCACTCGACCTGACGCTCTGCAGGTCTCGGGCCAGCCGGGCGAGCTCAGACGCGCAGGACGAAGCCGTCGGGATGATGAAAGTCGGGCCGATCCGCCGGGTGGGCGAGCGCCCAGTAGGAGATGATGCCCGTCCGGTCTTCGATGACCGCCGTGAGGCCGAGCTGGCGGGGGCCGTCTACGGACAGCGGCAGGACCACGGCCACCTCCAGCCGGTCTGTGGCCTGAATCACCGCGATCTGAGGGGCGGCGATGTCCAGAGGGCGCATCCCTCGCCGGTAGCCATCGAAGGCGTAGGCGGCCCAGGCGGTGGAGGGGGCGATGTTGAACTCGTCATAGGCGCCATCCGGCCTGCCGACGAAGGCTTCGAAGCAGGTGTGATTCCAGAGACCATCGGTTCGTACGGATGGCGCGGCGGACGGAATCGCCAAGCGTCCCAGGTCGCCCGTAAGGACGAAGCTGAGCGACAGCCTTGTGGGCTCGTCCCGGCCGACTTCGACGGTCAGGCCCGTGACTGCGTCGCAGCCGGTTTCGGGGTAGGGGATCAGGGCGTGGCGCACCGCGTCAGCCTAGCCTGAACCGCCGCACGGGCCACGCCTTGACGATGGAGGGCTCTGCAACCGGCAACGCCCCCCATCGCGCTCCGGTCAGACCTGGGCCAGGCCCCCGTCGACGAACACCTCGCCGCCGGTCATGAAGCTGCTGTCCGCCGAGGCCAGGAAGGCCGCCACCGCTGCCGTCTCCGACGGATCTCCCATCCGGCCGATCGGGGTAGTCGCCCCCAGCGCCGCCAGCGCCGCCTCCCCGAGAACCTCCTCGGCCAGTTCCGTCCGCGTGGGACCAGGCGACAGCACGTTCACGCGGATGCCCGTGCCCTGCAGGTCCAGCGCCCAGGTGCGCGCCAGGTTTCGCACCGCCGCCTTGGTGGCGCTGTAGATGCTGAACTGCGGCGTGCCCATCACGCCGGTGGTGGAGCCGGTCAGGATGATCGAGGCGCCTGCCGTCATCAGCGGCAGGGCCTTCTGCACGGTGAAGATGAGGCCCTTCACATTGACGTCGAAGATCTGGTCGTAGTGCTCGGGTGTGATATCGCCCAGCGGCGCGAACGAACCTGTTCCGGCGTTGGCGAAGAGGATGTCGAGGCCTCCGCGCTCGGCCCGGACCGTGGCGTAGAGACGATCGAGGTCGGCCAGGTCCGTCACGGAGCCCGCGACCGCCCGGGCGGCGGGCCCCAGCTCGGCGACCGCCGCCTCCAGCGCCGCCTGCCGTCGTCCGAAGAGGTAGACGGTCGCGCCTTCGTCGATGAACCGCCTGGCGGCGCCCAGTCCGATACCGCTGCCGCCGCCGGTGATCACGGCGGTCTTGCCCTGTAGTCTGCTCACGATGTGCTCCTTGTCTAAGCTTGCAAGGAGCTGGCCCTCCACCCACCTATCGACAAGTATGCACCTTTTGGTAAGTACCTGAAAATGTCAGATCCCGTATCAGCCTCTCAGGCGGACGACACCTGCACGCCGGTGGCGCCCGGCTTCACCTGCGGCCTCGACGCGACCCTCCGGGTGATCTCGGGGAAGTGGAAGCCGCTCATCCTGTACTTCCTCGGCCAGGACGGACCGCGGCGATACGGCGAGCTGCGGCGTGCGATACGCGACGTCAGCGACAAGGTGCTGATCCAGCAGCTGAAAGAGCTGGAAGCCGACGATCTGGTGAAGCGCACGGACTACAGGGAAGTCCCGCCACGGGTGGACTACAGCCTCACGCCCTTGGGCCGCAGCCTGGCGGTGGCGCTCGTGCCGCTCTGCACCTGGGGCACAGAAAACGTGGCCGATGTCACGCGGGTGTTCGCCCGTCACGAGGCCCTCAACCGCAAGGCCGGATAGGCTGCCTGCCCACCCGGCCCTGACGACAATGCGTAAACGCGCGTGACGCGCTCGAAGCCTAGTGCTGGCTCTCGGGCATGGAGACCTTCAGGCCGTCCAGGTCGTCGCTGACCTTGATCTGGCAGGAGAGGCGGCTGTTCTCCTGAACGCCTTCGGCGAAGTCGAGCATGGACTCTTCCATCGCCGACTTGCTCCCGGTCTTCGACAGCCAGGCCTCGTCCACATAGACGTGGCAGGTGGCGCAGGCGCAGGCGCCGCCGCAGTCGGCGTCGATGCCCGGGATGTTGTTCTTCAC
>JAIXTR010000559.1 GCA_027483845.1 Caulobacteraceae bacterium
CCATAGGTCCCGTCCGGCAGGCCGGCGAACAGGCACCCCCAGCGACCGATCACCACCCCCAGGGCGAACGGCCCGACGAACACCCCGCCCGTCGATCCCCGCACCCCGCGCACGGCCTTGTAGATCTCCACCGCCACGATGGCGCCCACCAGGGCGCCCACCACGCTGTGCGACAGGGCCGGCGTCGCGTCGGCCAGGCTATTGGCCGATCCGGCCAGCCAGGCGCCCGGGATCGCGCCGCCCGCCAGCGCCGCGAAGTACCCGCCGCCCACCTTGCCCGCGATCTCGGCCGTCGCCGCCCGCAGCCGCCAGCGGTAGAGCGCGACGCTAAAGCCGATCCCCGCGCCCCAGGCGCAGAGGTCGAAGACGGTGTGCGCCCAGGTCGCGGTGGGGAGGTGGATCATGCCGCGCGATCAGGTCAGGGGAATCGGCGCGGCTCAAGCGCCAGGATCAGGTCTGATACGCCCGCTCGCCATGGCTGGACATGTCCAGGCCGTCCTCGATGGCTTCGGGGCCCGCGCGCAGCCCCACGGTGACCTTGCAGACCAGCAGGATCACCGCCGAGGCCGCCGCCGACCAGGCGCAGACCACCAGCGCGCCCAGCGCCTGCACGCCCAGCTGGCGGCCGGCGTCCATGCCCTCGGCATAGCCCGCGCCGCCCAGGGCGGTGGAGGCCAGGCCCGCCACGAGCAAGGTCCCCAGCAGGCCGCCCACGCCGTGCACGGCGAAGACGTCCAGGCTGTCGTCCAGCTTCAGCCGGTGCTTCACGATGTCGACCGCCTTGAAGCAGACCAGGCTGCCCAGGGCGCCCAGCACCACGCCGCCCACCGGGCCCACGAACCCCGACGCCGGGGTCACGGTGGCGAGCCCGGCGACAACCCCCGTGACCACCCCGATCATGCTGGAGCGGCCGAACTTCAGCTTCTCGATGATCGCCCAGACCAGCCCCGCCGTGGCCGCCGACAGGTGCGTGGCCGCCAGGGCCGAGCCCGCGGCGGCGTCGGCGGCCAGCGCGCTGCCGCCGTTGAATCCGTACCAGCCGACCCACAGCATGCCGGCGCCCATCATAGTCATGCCGGGGTTGTGGGGCGGGTGCAGGTCCTTCGGATACCCGTCCCGCGGGCCCAGCATCGCCACCGCCACCAGGGACGAGGCGCCGGCGGTGGCGTGCACCACCAGGCCGCCGGCGTAGTCGATGACCTTCATCTGCGCGAGCCAGCCGCCGCCCCAGATCCAGTGGCACACCGGCGCATAGACCAGCAGCAGCCAGAGGCCCGAGAACATCATCACCGCCCCGAACCGGATCCGCTCCACATAGGCGCCGACGATGAGGGCCGGGGTGATGATGGCGAAGGTCATCTGGAAGGCGAAGAACACCGTCTCGGGCAGGGTCCCCACCACGCCGGCGCGGGCGTTCGGCAGGCCGAACTTGGCCAGGTCGCCGATCAGCGCGCCGGTCCCCGAAAACGCCAGGCTGTAGCCCCCCATCAACCACAGCACAGAGGCCAGGCAGGCGATCGCCACGCAGTGCATCATCACCGAGAGCGCGTTCTTGGCCCGGACCAGCCCCGCATAGAACAGCGCCAAGCCGGGCAGGGTCATGAACAGCACCAGGGCGGTGGCGGCCAGGATCCAGGCGGTGTTGGCGGGATCGGCGGCGGGCGCCGGGGTCTGCGCCTGGGCGGCGGTCGCCCCCGCCAGCGCGGTCACGAATGCCGTTACGGCGAGCACCTTGGTGCGGCCCATGTGTCTACCCCCTCGCCGGCGCCATCCGCGATTTTCCGCGATCTGCCCACGCGCCGTGCAGGGGGTGCATAGACAGCGTGCAGACGCTGGGCCAACGGCCTATCGAATGGGCGCCCGGCCCGCCAGCCGCCCATCCAACAGTTCGCCGTTTTTCCAGGCATCCGGCGCCAAAAACCTAGGCAATGGGGTCAGGCCGGCCGCCGCGCCAGCCACGCCGCCCGGGTCAGCCGCCAGATCTGCGACGGTCCGTTTCCCCCCACATAATCGCGCGGCTCCACGGCGATCAGCTCGGCGCCCTGCTTCTCCTTCACCCGGCCGGAGCCCAGGTTCTCGACCGCGTTGGTCAGGTAAAGCTCCGGCCAGCCCAGGGTCTCGAAGGCGTAGGCGGTCACCGCCTCGGCCGCCTCGGTCATCAGCCCCTGGCCCCACAGCGCCGGGTCCAGCCAGAAGCCGCGGGTGTCGCGGACCACCCCGTCGAACGGCCACAGGTCGATCCGCCCCACCAGCGTGTCGTCGCCGCCCTTCAGCGTGATCGCCCAGTAGAACTTCTCGCCCCGCGCCCGCTGCGCCAGGCACTGGGCCATGTTGGTCGCCGCCCCGTCGGCCGGATAGGGCCACGGCACGCCCGCGTGCAGCCAGCGCACGACCTCCCACTGCGGAAAGATGCGTTGAACAGCCTCGGTGTCCCGCGCCTCTAGCGGTCGCAGGATCAACCGCGCGGTCTCCAGCAGGGGCGTGGGGGCAGGGGTAGGAATGTTTGATCGGTCATCTCCAGGCTTTCTCTTCAGGAAATGCCGGAGGCCAGGGCGCGCCTTCCAAAGTCATCCAACAAGCCCCGGCCGGTCCGGCGGGGCAGGTCGGGGAAGGCTAGGCGGCGACCGTGCGCGCGAAACCGTCCCGACGCCCCGCGGGGGCGGCGTTCATACCGGACGGTTGCTGGCAGGTGCGAGCCATGCCCCGAAAATACGACCGAAGCCCTCGCCTGGCAACTAAGGCGTGCGCCGCGCCAGGACCTCTCGTCGGCGCGGTCCGCAGATGTCGGCATGCGCCCAGTTCGTTCGTCGTTACGATGCCCGTCCGTCGCGCGGCGG
>JAIXTR010000040.1 GCA_027483845.1 Caulobacteraceae bacterium
CGAGTGCTGACCCGCGACCAGCTGCTGGAGTTCGCCCGCGGCCCCGACAGCGACGCCTTCGACCGCGCCATCGACGTGCAGATCAGCCGGCTTCGCCGAAAGCTGGATGATGGCGGCGGGGGCCACGACCTGATCCGCACGATCCGCAACGAAGGCTACATGTTCACGGCCAAGGTCAAACGGGCGTGAGGACGTTCGGCCGGGCGACGGCGCCGCTGCTGGTCCAGCTATTGACGCTGACCGGCCTGACGCTGGTGGCCGCGTGGGCGATGAGCACGCTGCTGCTGTTCCTGCTGCCCCCACCCGCGCCGGACTTCTACCGGATCGCCGAGATCGAGATGACCTTCCGCGGCGCCGCGCCGACCTTCACGGAGCGGCGACCGCTGACGCTTGAAACCCGGGACCGGGCGCCTCGGCCGGAACTGGACTTCAAGACGATCCCGCAGATCCGGGACAAGATCGCCGAGAACCTCGGCGTGCCCGCCAGCAGCGTGGTGATCGCCGGCGAACGCGGCCCCCTCTCCGACCGGCGGGTCGGCCGGATCATTCGGGACCGGGTCGCGCGCGCCGGCATGAGCGAGGAAGAACACTTCCTGGTCGCGCCGTTCCAGGTGGGCGTGCGCCAGCCGGACGGCCGCTGGCGGGTGGTGCACCCGGAAGCCGGGTTCGGGCTTACCGCCTGGCAACAGCGGGTCGCCCTATGGTTCGCGCTGTCGGCCCTGGCGATGTCCCCCGTGGCATGGATCTACGCCCGACGCCTGTCGCAGCCCATCCAAGTGTTCGCAGACGCCGCCGAGCGGCTGGGCCGCGATCCCAACGCGCCGCCGCTGGCGGTAAAGGGCCCGGCCGAGGTGGCGACGGCCGCCCGGGCGTTCAACGGCATGCAGGAGCGTCTGCGCCGCTACGTCGAGGACCGCACGGCCATGATGGGCGCCATCGCCCACGACCTGCGCACGCCGCTGACCCGTCTGCGGTTCCGGATCGAGAGCCTGCCGGAGGACCAGCGCGCCAAGTACGCCGCCGACCTGGACCAGATGGAGGAGATGATCACCGCGACCCTCACCTTCGTCCGCGACGCCACAAAGGCCGGCGAGCGCACGCCCCTGGAGCTGTCGTCTCTGGTGGAGAGCCTGTGCGACGAGATGGCCGAGACAGGTGCGAACACCGAGGTTGAGGCCGGTGAGAAGGTTATCCTCCAGGGCGATCCGCTGGCGCTACGCCGCCTGATCGCCAACCTGCTGGAGAACGCCGTCAAGTTCGGCGGTCAGGCGCGGGCGCGGGTGTTCAGCGACGCTGGGCATGCCGTCGTCGAAATCGACGACGACGGCCCCGGGATCCCGGAGAAGGACGCCGAGAAGGTCTTCGATCCCTTCTACCGCCGGGAGCCCTCCCGCAGCCGCCAGACGGGCGGGATCGGCCTTGGACTGGCGATCGTCCGCTCGATCGCCCGGGGCCACGGCGGCGACGTGAGCCTGATCAACCGCGCCGGCGGCGGGCTGACGGCACGCGTGCAACTGCCGCTCTAGGGCCGATCCCGGGCGGCGCCGCGAATAAGCCGCAGGTCCTAACGCAACCATGGTCCCGCCTCGGGGGTTAGCCTCACCGCAAGCCCCCCAGAGGAGACCCCCCTCCAATGCCCACCGCTGACACCGAAAAGCCCCGCGCCCGGCGCGGCTTCGCCGCGATGAACCCCGAACGCCGCCGGGAGATCGCCCGCAAGGGCGGCGCCAGCGTCCCCAGTGAGAAACGCAGCTTCGCGAAAGACCGCGACCTCGCAGCCCAGGCCGGCCGCAAGGGCGGCGAAGCCTCGCGCGGCGGCGGCCGCACCCGCGGTCGCGAAAGCTAGATCTGTCGATTGAGATCGCCGCACCGGAGGCGGGCGCTGTAACCGGCGCCCGCCTTCCGATGCGCGGCGACAAGCCCCAGGGGCTCAGGGATCAGGCCCGCAGCAGGACCATCCCGAACGCCGGCGCTTCACTCACCCAGCGCCGCTCCAGCCGCCACCCCGCCTGAGACGCCAGCATCGCCATCCGTTCGATGGTGAACTTGTACGAATTCTCGGTGTGGATGGTCTCGCCCTCGGCGAACCGGAACGCCTTGCCCGACACATGCGCGGTCTGATCGGCCAGGCTGACCAGATGCATCTCGATGCGGCTCTCGGCGGCGTTCCAGACCGCGCGGTGCGCGAAGGCGTCCAGATCGAAATCGCCGCCCAACTCTCGATTGATGCGCGCCAGCAGATTCTTGTTGAAGGCTGCGGTGACGCCCTTGGCGTCGTCATAGGCCGCGACCAGCACGGCCGGATCCTTGACCAGATCGATGCCGATCAGGAACGCCGCGCCCTCCCCGAGCAGGCGGCGTGCGCCGGTCAGGAAGGCCCTGGCCTCATCGGGCGTGAAGTTCCCGATCGTGGAGCCGGGGAAGAAGCCGACGATGGGTCGGCCGGCCGTCTCGTCCGGCAGCCGCAGGGCGTTTGTGAAATCGTCCCGCAGCGGCGCGACGGCCAGGTTCGGATAGGCGGCGCGGACGGCCTGAGCCGCGCCCTCGAGCGCTGAGGCGCTGATATCGATCGGCGCATAGACGGCGATGTGCGGCGCCGCGTCGAGGATGATCCGGGTCTTGGTGCTGGCGCCCGAGCCGAACTCGACCAGGGCCGCGCCCTCGGGAATGGCAGCGGCGATCTCGGCCGCCGCAGCGGTCAGCAGGGCGACCTCGGTGCGGGTCGGGTAGTATTCCTCGAGCGTGGTGATCGCTTCGAACAGCTCGGAGCCTTCGGCGTCGTAGAAGTGCTTGGGCGACGCCGATTTTTCCGTCTTCGAGAGCCCGGCCACGATGTCCGCTTCCAGATCCGAGACCTCCACGCCGTCCCCCGCGCCGTCCAAGGCCAGACGCAGGCCGGAGAACATCCAGCGCTGATGGGGCTGGAAGAAGTTCCGATAGGTGGGCCGGACGTGGCCCGCGGGCGTGACGCATGCCCCGCCGCGCAGGACGAACTGGCCGGACATGAACTTGCCGTTGTACTCGCCGACGGCGCCGACGGCGGCCTTGAACCCCGGATAGGGCAGATAGGCGCTGCGGGTCCATTCCCAGAGGTCGCCGTACATCTGGCGCAAGCCGGGCCCCGCGGGCGCCGCCTGGGCGTCGAACCGCCCGGCGTTGGCGAACTCACCCTGCACAGGCAGGTCGGTGGCGGCATGCTCCCACTCCGCCTCGGTGGGCAGGCGCGCGCCAGCCCACGCGGCGTAGGCGTCGGCCTCGTAATAGCTCAGGTGGCTGACCGGCTGACCCGGGTCCAACGGGCGCAGACCGTTCAGGCCCATCACGCGCCAGCCGTCGTCCGTGCGTCGCCAGTAGACCGGAGCGTCCCAGCCCTCCTCGCGGACCAGGGCCCAGCCCTCGGACAGCCAGAATTCCGGGCGCGCGTAGCCGTCGTCGGCCATGAACGCCAGCCATTCGGCATTGGTGACGAGGCGGTCGGCGAGGCGGAAGGGCTCGAGCCAGACGCGATGGCGCGGGCCCTCGTTGTCGAAGGCGAAACCGGCGCCGGCGTGGCCGATCTCGACCAGGCCGCCCTGGAACCCCACGTAGCCTAGGGGCGCGACCGGCGCGGCCCCGGCGGCGGCGCGGGGCGGCGCAAAGGCCGGGGCCAGCGGCGACTGAGCGAACAGATGAAGGATGTCCATCAGGATCAGCTCCTGATGCTGCTCTTCGTGGGAGAGGCCCAAGTCCAGAAGGTCGGACAGGTCGCCCGCGCCATCGGCCAACAGCCGCTCCATCGCTGCGTCCACGTGGGCGCGATAGGCCAGGACATCGGCGGCGGACGGCCGGGTGATCAGGCCGCGCGCCGGGCGCGGCTGACGCGGTCCGATCGCCTCGTAGTACGAGTTGAACAGATAGCCGAACCGCGGATCGAACACCCGATAGCCCGCCAGATGCGGCGTCAGCATGAAGGTTTCAAAGAACCAGGTGGTGTGCGCCAGGTGCCATTTCGTCGGGCTGGCGTCGGGCATGGACTGGGCGCCCATGTCCTCCGGCGTCAGCGATCGGATCAGACCTTCGCTGGCGCGGCGCACGCTACGGTAGCGAAAAAGCGCGTCGCCATCGATCTGCGAGGGATGCGTCTCTGCACGCGCGTCGGGCCGGTCGGTGCTGCGCATTGGATCAAGTCCCCCCGTCCGTCAGAAACCTGATCTCGGCCCTTGCCACCCCAGGTGGGGATGAAACCAGAACGCCACAATGGGCGGATATTGGCGCAAATGGTCGAATAATTGTCGGGAACGCGGATTCGATCCGACGGTTCCCCTTTTCTCGGAACAGAAATATGAGACACTCGTTCAACCTTTGCTGGTGGGAGGTCGAGAATGTCCGGTTGGGGAGCCGGATGGGTTAGGGGACCGTATGGATTCCGGCACGAATTGGCGCGACGAGGTCGTCGGCCTGATACCCGCGCTGAGGGCCTTCGCATGGTCGCTGAGCCACAATGGATCCGACGCCGACGATCTGGTGCAGGACACCCTGATCAAGGCGTGGTCCAACCGTGAGAAGTTCGAGCCGGGCACCAACCTCCGCGCCTGGCTCTTCACCATCCTGCGCAACACCTACTACACAAGCATGCTGCGCCGCCGCCGCGAGGTTCGCGACGAGGACGGCGAGTACGCCAGCACCCTGAAGAGCGCGCCGGCCCAGGACTGGACCATGGCGATTCGCGCCCTGCAGGCCGCCCTTCAGCAACTGCCGGCCGAGCATCGGGAAGCCCTGATCCTGGTGGGGGCCGCCGGGCTCTCCTACGAGGAGGCGGCCGAGATCTGCGGGTGCGCGCTGGGGACCATCAAGAGCCGCGTCAACCGCGGTCGCGCGCGCCTGCTGAAGATCATGGACGTCGACAACGCCAGCGACGTCATGGCTCTGGAGACGATGGCTGTGATGGGGTCGGCATAGCCGCCTCGACCGGCGAGTCGAGTTGCTCGACCACGCGATGAATGTGCTCCGGCACCGGCCGCGCCTCCAAGACGCGGTACATGCCGGTCAGCGCAGCGCGGAGCGCGGCGTCCGATTGCTCGTCCGTCACCTGAATATCCCTGTTCCCGGAACAACCTTAACCTTGGAACGTCGCCGACGCACGTTCGTTGAGTACGGTATGAATCCGAGTGACCCGAAGACCCCGCCCGGCGGCGATGGCGAAGGCGAACGGGAGCCGTGGGACCGGGACCGCTACGGCTCGCGCCAGGATGAGGACAGGGGCGAGTACGGCTCCGGCTGGGATCGTCGCGAGGAGACCTACGGCCAGGGTCAGGACGCCGAACCCGCCGCGTCCGACCCCGACGGGCCTGAGCCGAGGCCCCTCTGACGGCCGATCCCGCCAGACGCGCGGCGTCCTTTCCGCCACGCGATGCGCCCGCTAGAACCCGGCGATGGATCGCCGCCACGCTGAAACCCTGGACGCCGCCGATACGCTGGCGTCCTTTCGCGACGCCTTCGACCTGCCGCCGGGGGTCATCTACCTGGATGGCAACTCCCTAGGTCCCCTGCCCCGCGCGGCGTCCGCGCGGGTCGAGCGGGCCGTGCGAGAAGAATGGGGCCAGGGTCTGATCACCAGCTGGAACGCGGCCGGCTGGATCGAGGCGCCGCAGCGTCTGGGCGCCAAGATCGCTGCGCTGAGCGGTGCGAAGTCGCGTGAGGTGGTCGTCGCCGACTCGACCTCGGTGAACCTCTTCAAGCTTGCCGCCGGCGCGCTGTCGCTGCGCCCCGGACGCCGGACGATCGTCATCGAGTCGGGCAACTTCCCCACGGACGTCTATGTGCTGGAGGGTCTCTGCGGCCTGGCGGGCGCGACGCTCAAGGTCGTGGACCCCGATGCGGTGTTGGACGCCGTCGACGACGACACCGCCGTGGTGGTCCTGACCCACGTCAACTACAAGACCGCCCGGCGCTGGGACATGGCGACCGTCACCGCGGCGGTGCAGGCCAAGGGCGCCCTGATGCTCTGGGACCTGTGCCACACCACGGGGGCCCTGGCGTGCGACCTCAACGGCGTCGGCGCCGACCTCGCGGTGGGCTGCGGCTACAAATATCTGAACGGCGGCCCCGGCGCGCCGGCGTTCGCGTTTGTGGCCGAGCGGCATCTGTCCGCGATCCGCTCGCCGCTGTCCGGCTGGATGGGCCACGCCCAGCCCTTCGCCTTCGAGGAGCGCTACCGCCCGTCCGCCGACATCCGCGGCATGCTGTGCGGCACCCCGCCGATCCTGGGGATGACCGCCCTGGAGGCCGGGCTGGACCTGCAACTCGAGGCCGATCCGCAGGCCATCGAGGCCAAGGGCCTGTCGCTCTGCCGGCTGTTCATCGACCTGGTGGAGAGCCGCTGCGCCGGGCACGGCCTGACGCTGACCGGGCCGCGCGAGATGCGCCAGCGGGGACTCCACGTCTCCTTTGCCCACCCGAAAGGCTACGGCGTGGTCCAGGCGCTGATCGCCCGTGGGGTCATCGGCGACTTCCGCGAGCCGGACATCGCCCGCTTCGGCTTCTCGCCCCTGTATCTGAGCCACGCCGACGTCTGGGACGCCGTCGAAATCCTGCGCGACGTCATGGAGACGCGCGCCTACGCGGCCGCGGAATTCGCCACCCGCGCGGCGGTCACCTGACGTCAGGTTTGTTGACGGTCGCTCGATCGGATAGCAATCGCTGCGACAGGCGAGACAGCCTGCGGGAGCGAACCGACGGCCATGATTGACGACCCCATCAAACAACTGACCGACATCCCGACCGTGCATGGGCGGGACCGCGGCGACCGGGTGGCGGTCCGCTTCGAGGGCCGCGACCTGACCTACGCCGACCTCGACCGGCGCTCCACGCAGGTGGCGGGTCTGCTACAGGCGCAGGGGGTCAAGCCCGTCGACCGGGTCGCCTGGCTCGGCCGCCCGTCGGAGGCCTGGTACGAAATCTTCTTCGGGACCGCCAAGGCGCGCGCCTGTTTCGCGCCGATCAACGCCCGACTGGCCGTGCCGGAGATCGCCTTCATCCTGAAGGACTCCAGCGCCAGCGTGTTCTTCGTCACGCCCGAATTCTTCGACTGCGCGGTGACGGTGGCCGAGCACGCGGACCGGCCGGTGACGGTGATCGCGGTCGGCGGCGAGCACCCGGCGTTCCCCAGCTACGCCGCGCTCCGTGACGCCGCCCCGGCGCCCACCCTGCAGGCGCCGCAGCCGACGGACGACGTGCTGCAGCTCTACACCTCCGGCACCACGGGCCTGCCCAAGGGCGTGCGCCTGACCAACGCCAACTACTCGGCCTTCCTCGCCTTGCGCCATCTGGTCGACGGGTTCTCTTACGACGCCGACGACACGGTTCTGATCCTGATGCCGATGTTCCACGTGGCCGGCACCAACATCAGCTTCTCCGGCCTCGCCGCCGGCGGTCGGATCGTGCTGCAGGCCGAGTTCGCGCCCCAGGCGGTGCTGCAGGCC
>JAIXTR010000206.1 GCA_027483845.1 Caulobacteraceae bacterium
CGGTGGTCGCCGTATCCTTAAAAAAATAAAAGGGACGCAATGGCGTGGCTGGCGAGTGGGGTCACACGCCCCTGCCCTGGCCTCGGCCGGACGAGCTGCCCGGGATCGACTGCTGGTGCGGACGTCGCAACTGCCTGGAGCTCTGGCTGAGCGGCACGGGGTTCGCCCGCGACGCCGGCCGCCCCGCCGAGGACGTCGTCGCCCGGCCCGACGCGGCAGGCGACGCCGCCCTGGCCCGCTACGTCGACCGCCTGGGCCGCGCCCTCGGGGTCGTCGCCGACATCCTGGACACCGACGTCATCGTCCTGGGCGGCGGCCTGTCGAACCTGGACCTGCTTTACGACCGTCTGCCCGCCGCCATCGCCCCGCATGTCTTCTCGGATGTCTTCGACACCCCCGTCCGCCGGGCGCTGCACGGGGATTCCTCCGGGGTGCGCGGCGCGGCCTGGCTCTGGCCGCTGGACCGATGACGGCGCTCTGCCGCGATTGCTTCTGGCAGGGCGAGACCGCCGTCCGCCGCTGCCCCGTCTGCGCCTCACCGCGAATCTTGGCGCATGACGAGCTGGACAGCCTCTCCATCGCCCACATGGACTGCGATGCCTTCTACGCCTCGGTGGAGAAGCGCGACCGCCCGGAGCTGCGCGATGTGCCGGTGATCGTGGGCGGCGGGACGCGCGGGGTGGTCACCACGTGCTGCTACATCGCCCGGATCAAGGGCGTCCGCTCGGCCATGCCCATGTTCAAGGCGCTGAAGGCCTGCCCCGAGGCCGTGGTCATCAAGCCCGACTTCGCCAAGTACAAGGCCGCCAGCCGCCACATCCTGGGCCTCGCCGCCGACCTGACCCCGCTGATCCAGCCCCTAAGCCTGGACGAGGCCTGGATGGACCTGTCGGGCACGGAACGCCTGCACGGCGCCCCGCCGGCGCTGACCCTGGCCCGGCTGCAGGCACGGATCGAGGCCGAGACAGGGCTGACCGTCTCGATTGGGCTCGCCGGCAACAAGTTCCTCGCCAAGATCGCCTCCGACCTCGACAAGCCGCGCGGCTTCTCGGTCATCGGCCGCGAGGCCCAGAGCTTTCTGGCGTCGCGCCCGGTGCGGATTCTCCCCGGCGTCGGCCCCGCCATGGTCGCCAGCCTGGAGAAGGCGGGCTATCGCACCGTCGGCGACCTGGCCCGCGTGGACGTGAAGGTCCTGGCCGAGCAATGGGGCGCCCACGGCCTGCGCCTGCACAGCCTGGCCCACGGCCGCGACGCCCGGTCCGTGAACCCCAACGAGGCCCGCAAGGGCATCAGCGCCGAGACCACCTTCAACGTCGATCTCGCCGAGGTCGCCGCCCTGGAGGACAAGCTGGCGCCCCTCTGCGAGCGGGTCGCCCGGCAGGCTCGCGACGGCGCGGTCGCCGGCCGTGTCGTCACCCTCAAGCTGCGCAGCACCGATTTCAAGATCGTCACCCGCCGCCGCACCCTGCCCGTCGCCACCCAGACCGCCCACACCCTGTTCAAGGTCGGCCGCGAGCTGCTGGCGCGGGAGGCGACCGGCCGGCCCTGGCGGCTGATCGGCATCGGCCTCGCCGATCTGGTGGACGCGGCCACGGCCACGGCCGATTTCTTCGCCGACGCCGAACGCAAGGCGCTGGCCAGCGAACGGTCTGTGGATGCGATTCGGGCCCGCTTCGGGGCCGGCGCCGTCACCTCTGGCCGCATCCTGCGCGCCCGATCCGACGACGGCGACGCCTAGGCCAGGGGCTGATCAAAAGCGCGCCGAACCCGTCTCAATCGTCGCCGTGACGATTCATCCCTTTCAAATGGCGCTATCTTCCATATCTAATCCCCTAAGGCGGCGGACCATCGCCGTTCGGAGGAGAACCGAAACATGAGCGAACGGAAGGAAGGTGGAGCTGACACCGGCGTTCGCTCGACGGTGATCACACAGACCAAGCCGAAGACGCAGAAGCCCTCAATGTACCGGGTTCTGCTGCTCAATGACGACTACACGCCGATGGAATTCGTCGTCTACGTACTTGAGCAATTCTTCAATAAGTCGCGCGAAGACGCGACTCGCATAATGCTCCTCGTCCATCAACACGGCGTCGGCGTTTGCGGGGTCTTCACTTACGAAGTGGCGGAAACAAAAGTGGCCCAGGTCGTTGATACGGCGCGGCGGCATCAGCACCCGCTGCAGTGCACCATGGAGAAGGATTAAAGGCTCTTGCCTTCATTTTCCCGCCAACTCGAAGAATCCCTGCATCGCGCCGTGGCGTACGCCAATCAGCGCAAGCACGAATACGCAACGCTCGAGCACCTGCTCTTAAGCCTCATCGATGACGAGGACGCGGCGGGCGTTATGCGGGCTTGCGATGTCGAGCTTCCAGCGCTCCGGACGACGCTCACCAACTACGTGGACAACGAGCTGCGCTCGCTGGTCGTGGACGATGGCGAGGACGCCAAGCCCACCGCCGGCTTCCAGCGCGTGATCCAGCGTGCGGTCATTCACGTCCAGTCCTCGGGCCGCGAGGAGGTCACCGGCGCAAACGTGCTGGTCGCCATCTTCTCCGAACGCGAGAGCCATGCCGCCTACTTCCTGCAGGAGCAGGACATGACGCGGTATGATGCGGTGAACTACATCGCCCACGGCATCGCCAAGAAGGCCGGCGCCACCGAGGCCAAGCCCGTGAAGGGCGCGGACGACGAGGAAAAGCCGCAGGTGAAGACCGGCGGCGAGGCCCTCGACGCCTACTGCGTGAACCTGAACGAGAAGGCCAAGCAGGGTAAGGTCGACCCCCTCATCGGCCGCATGGCCGAGGTGGAGCGTTGCATCCAGATCCTCTGCCGCCGGACCAAGAACAACCCCCTGCTGGTGGGCGACCCCGGCGTCGGCAAGACCGCGATCGCGGAAGGCCTGGCGCGCAAGATCGTCAACAAGCAGGTCCCGGAAGTCCTCGCCAACTCGACCATCTTCTCGCTCGACATGGGCGCGCTGCTGGCCGGCACCCGCTACCGCGGCGACTTCGAGGAACGCATCAAGCAGGTGGTCAAGGAACTCGAGAACCACCCGGATGCGGTGCTGTTCATCGACGAGATCCACACCGTCATCGGCGCCGGCGCGACCAGCGGCGGGGCCATGGACGCCTCCAACCTGCTGAAGCCGGCTCTGGCCTCGGGCACGCTCCGCTGCATGGGCTCCACCACCTACAAGGAGTTCCGCCAGCACTTCGAGAAGGATCGGGCCCTGGTCCGGCGCTTCCAGAAGATCGACGTGAACGAGCCGACCATCGAGGACACCATCAAGATCCTGAAGGGTCTGAAGGTGTACTACGAGGAGTTCCACAAGCTCCGCTACACCAACGACGCCATCAAGGCAGCGGTGGAGCTGTCGGCCAAATACATCAACGACCGCAAGCTGCCCGACAAGGCGATCGACATCATCGACGAGGCCGGCGCCTCACAGATGCTGCTCTCCGAGGGCAAGCGGAAGAAGATCATCGGCCTGAAGGAGGTCGAGGCCGTCGTCGCCAAGATCGCCCGAATCCCCCCGAAGTCGGTCAGCAAGTCCGACACCGAGGCGCTGAAGCAGCTGGAGACCGACCTGAAGCGGGCGGTCTACGGCCAGGACAACGCCATCGACCAGCTCTCCTCGGCCATGAAGATGGCGCGGGCGGGCCTGCGGGACTCCAACAAGCCGATCGGCTGCTACCTGTTCTCCGGCCCCACCGGCACCGGCAAGACCGAGACGGCGCGCCAGCTGGCCTCCACCCTGGGCATCGAACTCCTTCGGTTCGACATGTCCGAGTACATGGAGCGCCACACGGTCAGCCGCCTCATCGGCGCCCCTCCGGGCTATGTGGGCTTCGACCAGGGCGGCCTGCTGACCGACGCCGTCGACCAGCACCCCCATGCGGTGGTTCTGCTCGACG
>JAIXTR010000453.1 GCA_027483845.1 Caulobacteraceae bacterium
AGCCCTGGGTCGCGCGCCTGCCCGACTATCGCGTGATCAGCCTCGACCTTCCCGGCCACGGCCTGACCCGCGCGCCGGACGACTACGTCCCCTCCACCGACCGCAGCGTCGCGGTGGTGGACCAGCTGGTCCAGGGCCTGGGCGTGACGCGGTTCGTCATCGGCGGCAATTCCATGGGCGGCGGCGTGTCGTGGAACTACGCCCTGAAGCACCCGGAGAAGCTGGAGGGGTTGGTGCTGGTGGATGCCGCCGGCTGGCCGTCCGGCGAGAGGCCCAAGGGCCAACCCGCGGTGTTCAAGCTGCTGTCCAACCCGGTCGGCCGCTGGGCGCTGCGCAACGCCGATCCGAAGCTGATGGCCGAGAAGGGCCTGAAACAGGCCTATGAGGACGAGAGCCTGGTCACGCCGGAGATCCTCACCCGCTACGTCGAGCTGGCCCGCGCGCCGGGCCACCGTGCAATCCTCACCGGCGGACGTGGCGGCCAGCCGGCGACCCCGGTCACGGCCGACACCTTCAAGGCGATCACCGCCCCTACCCTGGTCATGGTCGGTGAGAAGGACCAGGTCATCCCGGCCGAAAGCTCGCGGCGCATGGCCGCCGCCATCCCCGGCGCGAAGCTGGTCGTCTATCCCGAGGGCGGGCACGTGCCGATGGAACAACTGCCCGACAGGTCGGCGGCCGACCTGCGGGCGTTTCTGCAGAGCCTGAGGACGCCCGCGGCCTAGAGCGCAATCCGCCGAAGTGGAAGCCGGTTCGGCGACAAGATTGCGCTCAAATCAAAAAGGTCGAGCCTTTTTGCCCCCTTCAAATGATCCATTTGAAGGGGGAAGGCTCTAGCCGCGGGCGCGCTCAACTCAGGTGGACTGGGTCGTGTCGGGCAGGCCCAGGATCCGCTTGGAGACGATGTTGTTCTGGATCTCGACGGAGCCGCCGTAGATCGACATCGCCTTGCCGAACAGCCAGCTGCGGACGCCCTCGATCTCGTCGGGCTTGAAGGCGTCGCCTTCCCAGCCCAGGCCCTGCGCGCCCATGATCTCCAGCGTCAGCTCGGCGCGGGTCTGGGCCACGTGGGTGGCGGAGTTCTTGAGCACCGAGGCGGCGTTGCCGGGGCTGTTGTTGCCCTTGGCCTCGGCCATGGCGCGGGCCAGGGTCAGGCCGTGCACCTTGGCGTCCATCTGATGCTTGGTGATGCGGGTGCGCAGGTCGGCGTCCGCGATGCGACCCTTCTCGTCCACGCCGACGTACTGCTTGGCGATGTCGGAGACCGGCGGCGGCGGGCGGCCGCCCGTCGAAGCGCCCGTCTGGCTGGCGCGCTCGTGCTGCAGCAGGCGCTTGCCGACCGTCCAACCGACGTTCAGCTGCCCCAGCAGGGCGTCCTTCGGGGCCTTGGCGTCGGTGAAGAAGGTCTCGCAGAACGGCGAGGCGCCGGCGATCAGGGCGATCGGGCGGGTCTCGATCCCCGGCTGGTGCATGTCGATCAGCATGAAGGAGATGCCCTCATGCTTCTTCGCCGACGGGTCGGTCCGCACCAGGCAGCCGCACCAGTCGGAGTACTGCGCACCGCTCGTCCACGTCTTTTGGCCGTTGATCGTCCAGCCGTCGCCGTTGTCCACGGCCTTGGTCTGCAGGCTGGCCAGGTCCGACCCGGCGTTGGGTTCGGAGTAGCCGACGCACCACTGGACCTCACCGCGCACGATCGGCGGCAGGTGCTTCTTCTTCTGCTCGTCGGTGCCGTAGTCCATGATCGTCGGGCCGATCATCGTCACGCCCATGCCGAACATCAGCGGGTTGAAGGCGCCGATCTTGGTCATTTCTTGGAGCAGCACGCGGGCCTGCTGCGGCGAAAGGCCGCCGCCGCCGTACTCCGTCGGCCAGGTGGGCGTGCCCCAGCCCTTGTCGCCCATAGCTTTACGCCACTTCACCAGATCCGGGTCGTTCAGGCGCACTTCGGCGCTGCCCAGGCTGGATTTGCCCTTCAGCGAGGGGGGAAAGTTGGCTTCGAGCCACGCCTTCGCCTCGGCGCGGAAGGTTTCGAGATCGGTGTCACCGCCGAAGTCGGCCATTGGAAATCCTCCTGCTAGAACCACGTCAGACGACGATAGTCCGTCTTGTGGCGCAGCCTAAACCAGATGACGTGGCGACAGCGAAGAGCTGTATGGAGTTTGGATGAATCCCTGGACTCACCTGGCCACGGCCCAGATCCCCGGCGGCGGCGCGCTCAAGCTGATGCAGCGCGGCCAGGACTATTCGATCATGTCGGGGTCGATCGAGCTGATGAACAGCCGACTCTACGGGTCCGAGGTCGCGCTGTTCAAGCTGGCCTGGGCCAAGGCCGGCGCGCTCCCGGCGCCGCGCGTCCTGATCGGCGGCCTGGGCATGGGCTTCACCCTGCGCGCCGCCCTCGCCGACCTGCCCAGGGACGCCAGCATCGTCGTGGCCGAACTGGTGCCCGAGGTCATCGCCTGGGCCAGCAGTCACCTCTCGCCCCTCTATCGCGACAGCCTGGCTGACCCGCGCGCCGCCATCGTCCAAGGCGACGTCGCCGACCGCCTTGCCGAGGCCAAGCCGCCCTATGACCTGATCCTCATGGACGTGGACAACGGACCCGACGGCCTGAACCGCGACGCCAACGACAGCCTCTATTCACTGCATGGCCTAACGAACCTCAAGCGCGCCACCAAGCCGGGCGGCGTGGTCTCGATCTGGTCGGCGGCCCCGGACGACAAGTTCGCCCGCCGGTTCGCCCACGCCGGCTTCAACGTGACCGAGCACAAGGTGGGCGCGGCGCCGTCGGGCAAGGGCCCGAAGCACGTCGTCTGGGTCGGCACGGCGCGCTGACGGGGCCCCGCGATGGACGACGCCCAAAAGCCGCAGATCGCGGACCTGATCGCCCAGGGGATCATCCTCCAGGACGCCGGCCAGCTGGCCGAGGCCGAAGCGCTGTTCGCGGGCCTCCGCGCCGTCACGACGGACGATCTGCAGGTGAACAGCCGGCTGGGCCTGCTGCTGGCGATGCGCGGCGACTTTGCCGGCGCGCTTCCCGTTCTGCAGGACGCCATCGCCGCGGCGCCGCACGCGGCCCTGCTGCAGAACGTGCTCAGCGTCTGCGCCTTCGAGACCGGCGACCCGGCCGCCGCCCTGACCTACGCCGACGCCGCGCTGGACGCCGCGCCCGATTTCCCCGAAGCCTGGAACAGTCGCGGCAACGCCCTGACCCGACTGCGCCGCGACGCCGAGGCGTTGGAGGCGTTCCAGACCGCTCAGCACTTCAACCCCGACGATCCTGTTGTCCGGCTCAACATCGCCAACGCCCTGCGCAACCTTGGCCGGCAAGCCGAAGCGCTCAGCCATCTCGATCAGGCCCTGGCGCTGGCCCCGAGCCTGGCCCCGGCCCACGTCAACCGCGGCAATGTCCTGCAGGATCTGGGTCGCCACGCCGACGCCATCGCCGCCTACGACCGGGCCATCGCCCTCGATCCCGATAGCGTGGACGCCCAGTGGAACGGCGCGCTCTGCCGCCTGCTGACCGGCGACTACGCGGGCGGCTGGCGCGGCCACGAATGGCGCTGGCGGCGGGCCTCGCCCGAGAACCGGCCCCGCACCTTCACCGCGCCCCTCTGGCTGGGCGAGACGCCGCTGGCCGGACGCTCAATCCTGCTGCACGGCGAACAGGGGCTGGGCGACTGCATCCAGTTCGCCCGCTACATCCCGGACGTCGTCGCCCGCGGCGCCAGGGTGACGGTCGAGATCTACGCTCCCCTCGTCGCGCTGTTCCGCTCCCTGCCCGACGTCGACGTCGTGGCCGCCGGCGCGCCGCTGCCGCCCACCGACCTCCAGTGCCCCCTGATGAGCCTGCCCCTGGCGCTCGGCGAAACCGGACCGCCCGCCCCCGTCGCGCCCTACCTGGCGCCGCCCGCTGACCGCCAGGCGCTGTGGAACCAGCGGGTGCCCTCCGGCGGCCAACTGAACGTCGGCCTGATCGTCAGCGGCAGTCCGACCCACGGCAACGACCACCGTCGCAGCCTGCCGTTCGCCAGCCTGTCGGCGGTCCTGCCGACCGGGCCGGCCTACCATCTCCTGCAAAAGGAGATCGCGCCGCGCGACCTGGACCCGCTGGCCGCCCGGCCCGACGTCGCCCTCTGGAGCGCGGACCTGCACGACCTCTCCGACACCGCCGCCCTGGCCGAACGGATGGACCTGGTGATCAGCGTCGACACTGGGGTCGCCCACCTGGCCGGCGCACTTGGCCGGCCGACCTGGCTGCTGCTGCCCTACGACCCCGACTGGCGCTGGGGCCTCGGGGCCGACACCACCCCCTGGTACGGCGCGGTCCGGCTCTATCGCCAGGACGCACGCGACGACTGGACCGGCGTGCTGCAGCGCCTGCGCGCCGACCTTGCAGCCCTGATCCCGTGACCGCGCGCGCCAAATCCTGCGGCCCCTGCACCCTCTGCTGCAAGTTGCTGGCGGTGGCGGAACTGGGCAAGCCGATGAGCCAGTGGTGCGCCCACCTGAAGCCCGGCGCCGGCTGCGGGATCTATGACACCCGCCCGCACAGCTGCCGCACCTTCGAATGCGTCTGGCTGATGGACCCGGAGATGCCCCACCGCTTCCGCCCCGACCAGACCAAGGTCGTGCTGGATCAGGACCCGGAAGGCCTCTGGCTCATCGCCCGCTGCGACCCCGCCAACCCCAGCGCCTGGCGCCGCAACCCGATGTACGCCGCCCTCAAGACCTTCGCGATCGAGCACTGGGGCAAGGGCAAGCTGGCCCTCGCCGTCGCCGGCCGCCACACCGGGGTGATCACGCCGAAGCAGGACATCGACCTGGGCGAGATCGATCCCCGGTCAGGGCTGAAGGTGGTCGAGGGGACGGGCGGCGTCACGGTCGAGGTGACGGCTCCAGCCTAGGCCGTCACGCCCACCGCGTCCCACTCGCCCCATAGCCGCGTCGCCTCGGCCTTCGCCGGACCCACCGACGCGTCCTTCACATGCCCAAACCCGCGGATCTGTTGCGGGACGGCGGCGAGTTTCACCGCGACGCTCAGGCGATCCTCGGTGAGGCCCGCCATCATCCGGTCGAGATCGGCTTCGAAGGCGGCGATCAGGCCGCGCTCCATCTTCCGCTCGGCGGTGTGGCCGAACACGTCCAGCGCCGAGCCGCGGAGGCCCTTCAGCTTGGCCAGCGTCGGAAACGCCAGGTCCAGCATCCAGGGCGAGAACGCCATCTTGGCCGGCTTGCCGTCCGGACCCTTGCGGGCCAGCAGCGGCGGCGCCAGCCACACCTTGGCCTTGCCGCCCTTGAAGGTCTGCTCGCGGTACTTGGCGAAGCGGCCGTCGCTGTAGAGCCGGGCCACCTCATACTCGTCCTTGTAGGCCATCAGCTTGTAGAGGCTGACCGCCGCCGCCCGGGTCAGCGCGGTGGAGCCCAGCGGCGCCTCGGCCGCCCGGACCTGTTCGATCTTCGCCCGGTAGCGGTCCGCGTAGGCCTTGTTCTGATAGGCCGCCAGTTCGCCGGCCCGGTGCGCGATCAGGTCGTCCAGGGGCATGGTCTCGGGCGTCGGGACGTCGTCCTCCCGCTTGC
>JAIXTR010000578.1 GCA_027483845.1 Caulobacteraceae bacterium
ATGATCACCGGCCTGATCCCGGCGGACTACGGCGCCATCTACCTCGATGGCGAGAACATCACCGCCCAGCCCATGTACCAGCGCGCCCGCATGGGCGTCGGCTACCTGCCGCAGGAGACCTCGATCTTCCGCGGCATGAGCGTCTGGGAAAACGTCATGGCGGTGGTCGAGCTGCGCCAGCGCGACCAGCGGCAGGCCAAGGCCACCGTCACCCAGCTGCTCGAAGAGCTGCACATCGAGCACCTGCGCAACTCGCCGGCCGTCTCGCTGTCGGGTGGTGAGCGCCGTCGCGTCGAAATCGCGCGCGCCCTGGCCTCGGATCCGTCCTTCATGCTGCTGGACGAGCCCTTCGCCGGGATCGACCCCCTTGCCATCGCCGACATCCGCCAGGTGATCACCTATCTGAAGCAGCGCGGCATCGGCATCCTGATCACCGACCACAACGTCCGCGAGACCCTGGACATCATCGACCGCGCCTCGATCATCCACGCGGGCGAAGTCCTGTTCGAGGGCAGCCCCGACGAGATCGTGGACGATCCGGAAGTCCGCCGGGTCTACCTGGGCGATCGCTTCACCTGAGGCCCTGGGCGCCTCAGCCTAGCAGTCGCTCCATCTCGTCGAGGGTGCGGGAGAACTTGGCCAGCAGGGTCCGGTAGGGCTCGGGGCTGGTCATGTCGACGCCCGCTTTCTGCAGCACCGCCACCGGATAGTCCGAGCCGCCGGCCTTGAGCGCGCCCAGGTAAGCCTCGCGCTCCGCCGCCTTGCCGCTGAGGATGCGCTCGGCGAAGGCCGAGGCCGCCGTGACCGACGTCGCGTACTGGTAGACGTAGAAATCGCGGAAGAAGTGTCCCGGCAGCGCCCATTCCAGCCCGTAGACCGGCGCGATGGTCACCTTCGGCCCGTGATAGCGCTGCAGCAGGTCGAAATACATGTTGCTCAGGCGCTTGCCGGATAGCGCCTGGCCCTTTTCGGCGGTCTCATGGATCGCCAGTTCGAACTCCGCAAACATGGTCTGGCGGAAGAAGGTGCCGCGCATCGTCTCGCAGACCCGGTCCAGGTAGAACAGCCGCTCGTCCTTGGTCTTCGCGCCCTTCAGCATGTGCGCCACCAGCAGCTGTTCGTTAACGGTCGAGGCCACCTCGGCGGTGAAGGTCGGGTAGTTCGCCAGTTCGAACGGCTGGGCCTTCTGGGCGAGCAGGGTGTGCATCGCATGCCCCCACTCGTGGGCGTAGGTGGACAGGCTCTCGTAGTCGTCGTGGTGGTTCAGCAGCAGGTAGGGGTGCACGTCGTAGGCGGCCCCGAACATGTAGGCGCCGGCCGCCTTGCCCTTGCGCGGCAGCACATCGACCCATCCGGCGGCCGAGGCCTTGGCGAAGGCGGCGCCATACTCCGGCCCCAGCGGCTTCACCGCCTCCAGCGAAATCCGGCGGGAGGTCGGCACGTCAAAACGGGCGTCCAGCTTGGTCACCGGCGGGTAGATGTCCCAGTAGCCCATGTCGTCCAGGCCCAGCAGTCGCCGGCGGATCTCGAAGTAGCGGTGCAGGATCGGCAGGCCGCGGTTCGCCTCCGCGACCAGGGTCCGATAGACGGCCTCCGGCACGTTCGGACCATCCAGCGCGGCGGCCAGGCTGGACGGATACTTGCGGGCGCGGGCGGTGAAGATGTCGCCCTGAACCTTGGTCGCCAGGGTGGCGCCCAGGCTGGACTCATAGGTCTTGAACGCCCCGAAGAAGGTGTCGAACACCGCCTTGCGCTCGGTCCGGTCGCGGGTCGCCCGCGCGGCGGTGAAGCCCTGGCTGTCCAGCCGCACCTTTTTGCCTTCGACGGTCATCTCCGGCCACGGGATGTCCGAGAGCACCATCTGGTTGCGGATCTGCTGGGGCCCCGAAAGGGTCGCCGATGTCGAGGCCAGCAGGGCCTCGCCCGCGTCGTCCAGGGTGTGGGGGGCTTGGCGCAGGGTGTTCTCGAAGCTGAACCGGAACCGATCCATGTCGCGGTCCCCGGCGGTGAACGCTTTGATCTTGTCCGCGCCCACAGCCAGGATCTCGGGGCTGAGCCAGGCCGTCGCCTCGCCCAGCTTGCCCATCAGCAGCTGCGCCAGCATCCGCCGTTCCTGGTCGGTGGCGCTCTGCAGGTTCTCGTCGCCCTTCAGCGTCGCGTAGACCAGCAGGCGATAGGCCCGGCGGGTCACGTCCGAAATCGCCTGGGAGGCCGCCTTCAGCGTCGCCGCGCTCTCGCCCAGCCGCCCCTTGAACGCCAGCACCTTGGGCAGCTCCGCCTCCACCGCCTTGCGCTCCTCGGTCCAGGCCGCGTCGGTCGGATAGAGTTCGGTCAGGTTCCAGGTCGTCGGCAGCACGGGCTCTGCGGCCAGGGACAGGCCCGGCGCGACGGCCGCGGCGGCGGCCAGCAGCAACGCCGCGCGGCGGTTCAGATCGGTCATGGTGTGGCGTTTCCTCGGGATTCGCGTGCAGGCTAAGGATCGCAGGCCGATCCGCAACCGGTCTCAGGCAGGCGTCTCGGCGGCCTGCGCCTCCTTGGCCTTCATCGCCTGCCAGCGCTCCTGCTGATGCCGCCGCCAGCGGGCGCGCAGGGCGGCCGGGCGGTCCGGGTAGCGGTCCTCGGTGAAGCTCGCGCCCGACACGCGATCGGTCCGGAAGCTGCGGAAATCGGCGCGCATCTCGCACCACGCCACCACAAGGCGACTGGTCTCGTAGTAGCCGATCGCGAAGGGCCAGACCGTGCGGACCGTCTCGCGATCCTGCTCGTCGCGATAGTTGAGCACGATCTTGTGGCCCGCGCGGATCGCCTGCCGGACGCCCGACATGTCGATGTTGTCCGGCGCCGCGTTCCAGCTGGGCGCCGCGCGGGTCGCCGGCTCAACGACCAGGGGCCGCAGGTTGTCCGGGATCACCGCGCCGATCTTGGCGATCAGGTCCTGGGCGGCGCGCCGCAGCGCCGGGTCCCCGCGCGCCGCCACCATCTGGGCGCCGAGCACGGCGGCCTCGATCTCGTCGGCCGTCAGCATCAGCGGCGGCAGGTCGAAGCCGTCTTCCAGCACATAGCCGACCCCCGCCTCGCCGCGGATGGGCGCGCGCTGGCCGATGAGGTCGGCGATGTCGCGATAGACCGTGCGCTTGGATGTCTCCAGCTCCTCGGCGATGGCGTCGGCGGTGATCGGCCGCTGGCTGCGGCGCAGGATCTGGATGATCTGGAACAGGCGATCGGCCCGGCGCATGTTCGCTTACCGTTCTGCTGACAGGATGCTGTCAGCAAGGCCCTGCCAAGGTC
>JAIXTR010000422.1 GCA_027483845.1 Caulobacteraceae bacterium
GCCAGGTTGTTGAGGTGCTCGACCCCCATCATGCCCGTGCCGACCAGGCCGTAGCGCACTACTTCGGGCAACCGCCCCTCCCCAAAATCATTATGACAGCGCTGACTTATTATGAGCATTCTCCCAGACCGCGCGGTGGAGCAAGTGCAAAAGTTGCGCACCTCGGGGCGCGCGCAGCGTTTGGGGAGAGGCGAGCTTGACGACTGATACAGCCGGCGCGGGCCGGGTCCCGGGCGGCGAATTCCCGTCGCTGCGGATGCGCTGGATCCTGTTCGCGCTGCTGGCGATGTCCGGCATCCTGGCGCTGGTGGATCGGCAGATCATCTCGGTGCTGAAGCCGGAAATGGCCGCCGAGCTGGGCTGGACCGACGACGACTATGGCACCCTCGGCGCCTGGTTCCAGGGAGCGACCGCCGTGGCCCTGCTGGGCGCGGGCCCGCTGGTGGACAAGCTCGGCGTCAAGTGGGCCAACCCCATCGCCGTCTTCACATGGAGCTTCGCAGCCCTGTTCCACGGCTGGGCCCACTCGCTGGTGCAGTTCACGCTGTGCCGCATCGGGCTGGGCGCCACCGAGGCGGCGGTGACCCCGACGGCGATCAAGACCATCGCCACCATCTTCCCCCCGCACATGCGTTCCACGGGCGTGGGCCTGCAGAACGCCATCGCCAGCTTCGGCGCGATCAGCGCCCCGTTCATCATTCCCCTGATCGCCGTCCCATTCGGCTGGCGTGGGGCGTTCGTGCTGGCCGGTCTGGCCGGCGTGGTGTGGTCGGTCGCGTGGCTGGCCACGACGCGCGGGATCAACTTCGGCGACACCGCCAAGGTCGCGCCCGTGGCCGGCGCTGCGCCCCCGCGCTCGATCCTGCGTGAACGCGCAGGATGGGCGGTCGCGGGCGCCAAGTTCCTCAGCGATTCGACCTGGTGGCTGCTGCTCTTCTGGATGCCGGACTTCCTGCACCGCCAGTTCGGCCTGTCGGGCCTCGGGCTCGCCCCCTACCTGGCCCTGGCCTACGGCGGCGCGGCGGTGGGCTCTCTGGTCAGCGGCGCGTTGGCGACGCGGTTCCTGGCCCTCGGCGTGCCGGTCAACCGCGTGCGAAAGACGGCGATGCTGATCAGCGGCCTGCTGGTCCTGCCGATGCCAGTCGCCCTGCTGGCCCAGAGCCCGCTGGCCGCCGCGGCGATCCTGGCCATGGTGCTGGCCGCCCACCAGGGCTTTTCAACCAACCTCTTCGCCCTGATCACTGACGTCACCGAGAAGTCGAAGATCGGCCGAATGACCAGCTTCGGGGTCTTCAGCGGCAACATTGGCGGGATGGCGATTCTCAAGATCGCCGGCATGGTCCTGGCGGCCGGCCTGGGCTACCTGCCGCTGTTCCTGTTCGCGTCGGTCTCGTACCTGCTGGCGCTGGGCTGGATCCACCTGATGCTGCCGAACATCACCCTGGTCGACGCCGAGCGGGGCGAGGTCCCGTTGGGAATGGGTCACTAGGCGCGAGCGACCGCCTCCCCTCGCCCGCAGAGCGAGGAGAGAGTCGGCAGCTGGCCCTCAAACGATCAGCGGGCCGTGCTCGATCTTCGGCAGCACGTGGCGGGCGAACAGATCGGCCTCGGCGGCGTGGGGATAGCCCGACAGGATGAAGGCCTCGATGCCCATGTCGCGGTAGTCGTTCAGCTTGGCGAGCACCTGATCCGGATCGCCGACGATCGCCGCCCCGCACCCCGAACGCGCCCGGCCCACGCCGGTCCAGAGATTGGCCTCGGCATAGCCGTCGTCGGCCGCGCTTTCGCGCAAGGCCGCCTGGGCCTGAACGCCAGCGGAGGTGGAATCGAGCGACTTGGCGCGGATCGCGTCGCCCGTCGCGGCGTCCAGCTTTGACAGCAGCCGGTCGGCCGCGGCGCGGGCCTCGGTCTCGGTGTCGCGAACGATCATGTGGGCGCGGTAACCGAACTTCAGGGTGCGGCCGTACTTGGCCGCGCGGGCGGTCATGTCGGCGATGATCGCGGCGACCGTCTCCTTCTTGTCTGGCCACATCAGGAACACGTCGCAGCCCTTGGCCGCCGCCTCGCGGGCGTCTTCCGACAGGCCGCCGAAGTAGAGCAGCGGCGCCTTGCCCGAGACGGTGGTGACGCGCGGCGGATCCAGCTTCAGCTTCCAGAACTCGCCGTCGTGATCCAGCGGCTGGCCATTCAACATGGTCTTCAGGATGCTCATCGCCTCGACCGTGCGGGCATAGCGCGGCGCCGACGCCAGCTTCTCGCCGGGCATGTCGGAGGAGATGATGTTCACGGTCAGCCGTCCGCCCAGCATCCGGTCGATGGTGGCGATCTGGCGGGCCAGCTGCGGGGGCCACATCTCGCCGATGCGCACGGCCATCAGCAGGCGCATGCGCGTCAGCATGGGCGCGATCCCGGCGGCGAAGGCCGTGGTGTCGATGCCCAGCTCATAGCCCGATGGCAGCAGGATGTTGTCGAAGCCGCCGGCCTCGGCCTGCATGACGATATCCCGGCAGTGCTCCCAGCTGGACTTCAGCATCGGGTCGGGCACGCCCAGGAATTCGTAGTCGTCGTCGCAAAGCGCCGAGAACCAGCTGATCTCGCAGGGGGGACGGGTCATGGCAGCGGCTCTCCCATGGAGGCGACGAGGACCGCGTACCACTCGGCCCGCGTCCAACGGGGTTTGAAAGCGTCGGGGATCTCGGCGATGCGCGCCGGGGACTGGGTTCCGACGATGGGGATGGCGCGGCTCGGGTGCGCCATGATCCAGCTGTAGGCGGCGGCGGCGCGGCTGACGCCGGCCTCTGCAGCCTTCGTGTCCAGGGCCGCGGCCACGGCGTGGCTGCGGTCCGTGGTCGGGTTGGCCAGCCGTCCGCCGCCCAGGGGCGACCACGCCAGCACGGTCATGCCGCGGGCGATCGCCTGGTCCAGCACACCGTCGGTGAGCGGCGCAATGGCCAGCGGCGAGAACTCCGGCTGGCACGAGACGATCGGCATCGGCAGGTGCGCGGCCAGGGCCTCGACCTGCCAGGGGGTGAAGTTGGACACCCCGACGGCTCCGATCTTGCCTGCCTGATGGGCGGCGGCCAGCGCCGCGCCGATCTCGGCGGGGTGGGTCAGCATATCTGGCCGGTGGATCTGCCAGAGGGCGACATGATCCACGCCCATGCGGCGCAGCGAGGCCTCGATGGCCGAGGTGATGTAGCCGCCGCTGGAATCGTAGGGCACGCCCATGGAGATGCCCCCCTTGGTGGCGATCACCATCCGCGTCGCCAGTCCGGGGTTGGCCTGGAACACCCGCCCCAGCAGCGCCTCGGACGCGCCGAACGGCTCGCCGTTGTCGGGACCATAGATATCGGCCGTGTCGAACAGGGTGACGCCGGCGTCGAGGGCGGCCTGGACACGCGCCTCGGCGGCGGCGACGTCGTCGCCGGCGAAACGCCACATGCCCCATGCGATGGGGGAGACCTGGGGTCCGCCGGCATACAGCGGACGGCTCGGCGATGGCGCCGGAAGAACTGTCATGTGTCTACGTCACCGCCCTGAGACTTTCGCGTCGTCCGGCGGCCAGACCGGCGGCAATCGCCGCCGAATTGGCCCTGGTTGCCCCGGCGCCGCCATATGATAGCGTTGTCATATTGATAGGAGAGCGGACGCGGCCTTGGCAAGCGCCCTCCGCCCGAAGGGGTCTTTTCGTGAGCGAGAGCGCTGTGTTTCCGGCTGCAGGCGTCCGGGGAATCCTGCCCGGCCTTGCCGTCACCGTGCTCGCCACCCTGGCGGCGGCCTATGTCTCCGACCACTACGGCGCGCCGCTGACCCTGATGTGCCTGCTGTTCGGGTTGGCGCTGAACTTCCTGGGGACCGATGTCCGGCTGGCTCCCGGCCTGGCCTTCGCCTCGCGCACCCTGCTCCGCTGGGGGATCGTCTTCGTGGCGGCGCGCGTCACCCTGGGCCAAATCGTCGAGCTCGGGCCGATTGCGCTGCTGGCCGTCATTGTCGTGGTGGGCGTGACCCTGTCGGTCGGCGTGCTCTCGGCGCGACTGCTCGGCTTCACGGCGGCGTTCGGCGCCCTCTGCGGCGGGGCGGTCGCGATCTGCGGCGCGTCGGCGGCCATGGCGTTCGCCAGCCTGCTGGGCGAACGCCGCGCCAGCCAGGCGCAGCTGACCCTGGTCCTGGTCGGGATCTCGGCGATGAGCGCCGTGGCCATGACGCTCTATCCCATCCTGGCGCACCATCTGAACTTCGACGACCTGCAGGCCGGCTTCATGCTGGGCGCCTCGATCCACGACGTGGCCCAGTCGGTGGGCGCTGGCTATTCCTTCTCCCCCGCGGCCGGCGAGACCGCGACGATCGTTAAGCTGGCCCGGGTCGCCCTGCTGGCGCCCGCGATGATGGCGGTGGCGGTGTTCATCCCCCGCGAGCCGGGCTCGAAGATCGCCGGCTACGTCCTGCCCTGGTTCGTCGTTGGCTTCTTTGGTCTGGTGGGGATCAATTCGCTGGGGGTCATCCCGGCCGCGGTCGCCAACGCCTCGGTCCAGGCCAGCACCTGGCTTCTCGCCTTCGCCGTCACCGCCACAGGCGTCCGCTCCAACATGCAGTCGCTGACGCAGGAGGGCCTGCGGCCAATGCTGGTGATCATCATTGCGACGGTGGTCGCCCTCGCCCTCGCCGCCGCCGCCGCGGCCTTCCTGATCGCCTAGGCCGTGCGTGGGGCGGCCGTCGAGCCGCGCAGCACCAGTTCGTGCGGCAGGCGCCGATGCACCACGTCGCCTTGGGCGTCGAACAGCAGCCCGGCCGCGGCGAACGCCAGATCCCGGGTCGGCTGGCGCACCGTTGTCAGCGGCGGCCAGAGCTGACTGGCGAGCGCCGTGTCATCGAACCCCGCCACGGAGAGATCACCCGGGACGGCCAGACCTCGGCGATGGGCGACGGTCAGCACGCCTGCCGCCATGTCGTCATTGCTGGCGAAGATCGCGGTCGGCGGTTGCGGCAGGTCCAGCATGACGTCCGCCGCCGCCTCGCCCGACGCGAAGTCGAAGGCCCCGGGCCGCACGTACTTCGGCTCGTACGGCAGGCCCGCCCGATCCAGAGCGCGACGATAGCCGAACAGCCGCAGGTCGCTGGCCGTGTGGTTGGTGTGGCCAATGACGAAGCCGATCCGCCGGTGACCCAGGGCGATCAGGTGACTGGTCATGTCGTCGGCGGCCTGCACATCGTCCATCGAGACCGACGAGCTGCGCTCATGCTCGGTGCCGGGCGAGATGCGGACGTAAGGCACGCCCCGCCGTTCCAGCTCCTCCA
>JAIXTR010000335.1 GCA_027483845.1 Caulobacteraceae bacterium
GTTCGCAGGGTGGCGGTCAGCGACATCGATTAAGGCTCCGCCCGGCAAAGGCTGACGCACCGCTCGGCGGATTCTGCCGAGGCATTGGTGAACGCGTGGGCGTCAGGCCGGAAATTCTTCAATATTTTCAACACGGGCCCCTCTTAGGACCTGATGGGTTCGAAACTTGAAGCGCAAGTCCGGCGCCAGTTCGGACAAGGGCGGTCAAACGCCAGTCTGGACGATGACGGTTAGGGTTTTGGTAAGGCGGCAGGGAACGCCCCATCGTCGCGCAGACGGCCCGGCAAAATCCTCCGCAAACGGGGTCAAGGATCGCAGCCGTCCTGAACATTATCGTTCAAAATCAACGCACTAGTAAATTGGCCCGCTGGTTGCTCAGGAGGACGTCGAATGAGCCCGGCGCAGGATGCGCTCTCCTCACACCGAAGCCAGCCCGCCGATCATGACTGTGACCGCGCTCAATATCGCCTCGCCCCAGCCCACCGGACAGACCGGCGTCGGCGCTGGCGCCAACGCAGGCGACGCCGGCCCCCTCGCGGGCTTCGAGGCGCTGCTTTCGGCCCTCTTCCCGCAGGTCGATCCCGCCGGGGCGACCGGCATGACGGCGGCGAACGCCAATCCCCTCGCCGCCGATGGGGACGCCGCTGTTGATGGCGAGGCGACCGCCGACGATGCTGAGGCTGCGGTCGACCCAGCGGCGCCGACCGCGGGGGATGCGGCCGTGGCGCTGGCGGCCAGCCTGATGGTGGCCCAGCCGGCGGCGGAGGCCGCGCCCATCACGACCGCCAAGGCGCCCGATGCGCCGGCGTTCGGTAAGGACAAGACAAAAGGCGTGCCCGCGTTCCCGGCTCAGCAGGCCGCCAATCCGCGGGCCGGCCTGGCGGAAAGAACCGAGCTTGCGACTGAGGCAGCCGACGCTGGCGCGAACGGCGCCGCCGGCGCTGAGCCGTTCGCTGAACCCATGACTCCGCCGCTCGGCGACGAGACGGCGAACCGCGCTCAAGCCGCGCCGCAGCAACAGGCGCGAAACCCGGCCGCCCCACCAGCGCCCCCCGCCGCGCCGGTCGCACAGCCTGAACCGACCCCGACCGCCGTGGTCGACACGTCGGCGACGCCGGCCTCCGACGCCGCGGTCGAGGCCCAGGCCCAAACCGACGTCCTGCCACGCACGGAAGGTCTGACGACGCCGGCGCCCGCCGCCGCGACGGCGAACCGGTCGACGAAGACCGAGCGCGCGAAAGCCGCGGACGACACCTCCGCCGCGTCGGACGAAACGCCGCCGTCGGACGCCGTCGACACGCCGCTCGCCGCCAAGGCCGCCGCAAGCGCTGCGACGCGTCCGGCCGGGACCGTCGAGGAGCGCGACGTCGCGCCGAAAGACACCAAGGCGACGGTGGACGAGGCGGACGCGTCGGACACCCTGGTTCAGGGCGAAACCCGCACGGCCGCGCAGGCCGCGACGCCGACGGCGCATGCGGCGTCCAGTGTCCGTGGCGGCGCCGAGACCGTCGCGAACCTGGCCGCCCAGGTCGTCAAGAAGCTCGGCGAGAAGACCACCCGCTTTGACGTTCAGCTCGACCCGCATGGCCTGGGCAAGGTCGATGTCCGCATCGAGATCGGCGCCCACGGGCGGATCACGGCGGGCATGACGTTCGAGAATCCCCAAGCCGCCGCCGATGTGAAGGCCCGCGCCAGCGAACTGCAGAAGGCGCTCGAGCAGGCCGGCTTCGACATCTCCGGCGGGATCTCCTTCGATGTCGCCCAGGACCAGGGCCAGCGGCAGCAACAGAACAACGCCTGGCAGGACCAGGGCGACGCGGGTCGGGCCTTCCAGGGTCGGGCTTTCCGGGCGGCGCTCGAAACCGCGGGCGATGCGGCCGACGCCGCCAACCAAGGCGCTCTGCGCCTGCGCCGGGGCGTGAACTCCGGCGTCGACGTGAGGATCTGACGACATGGCCGTCGACTCGACAACCGCCGCCTCGACCTCCACAGCCGCCAGCACCGCGGGCCGCACCCGGCTGGCGGAGAACTTCGACACCTTCCTGTCGCTGCTCACCACCCAGTTGAAGAACCAAGATCCGTTGTCGCCGATGGATTCGACCCAGTTCACCCAACAGCTGGTGCAGATGACGGGGGTGGAGCAGCAGCTTCTCACCAATGACCTGCTCGAGAAGCTGGTGTCGAACAGCGGGACAGGCGTCTCCACGGCCGTCAGCCTGATCGGCAAGGAGGTTCGCGCCTCCTCCGACGCTGCGGCCTTGAAGGGCGGCAAGGCGGAATGGTCCTACAACCTCGACCGCGCCGCGACGGACGTGAAGCTTGAGGTTCTCGACGCGAAGGGGCGGGTTGTCCGCACGATCGCACCGACCGACAACACAGCGGGCGAGCACAAGCTGACCTGGGACGGCAAGGCCACCGGCGGCGCCGAGCTGGCTGACGGCACATACACGCTCAAGGTCACGGCCAAGGACAGCGCCGGATCCACCGTTCCCGCGAACGTCTTCAGGGACGGCCTCGTCACCGGCGTCGAGCAGAAGGACGGCTCGACCTACCTCACCATCAACGGCGTGCAGATCCCATGGGATGAGCTCGTCAGCATCCGCCAGCCGGAAGAGACCGCCACGACGGCGGACGCCGGTTCCAATGACAACTCGGACGACAAAACGTCGTCTCCAGCGGCGGCCTAGCCGGCCGATGACGCAGCACGCGCAACCGCATCAGGAGATTTAAGACATGTCCATCAATTCAGCTCTGCTCGCCGGCGTTTCCGGGTTGGTCGCCAACTCGTCCGCCCTGGCGGCGATCTCGGACAACATCGCGAACGTCAATACGGTCGCCTACAAGCGAAACCAGGTGAACTTCGCCAACGTCGTGACCGCCCAGGCGGTCAAGGGCAAGTACTCGGCCGGCGGGGTCCAGGGTGTAACGCGCCAGTTCGTCAGCACCCAGGGCCTGATCCAGTCGTCGGGGTCCTCGACCGACCTCGCCATCTCCGGCGACGGCTTCTTCGTGGTGTCCGACAAGGGCGCCGGCCTGACCGCCAACGATCCCCGCTCGTTCACCCGCCAGGGCTCGTTCAGCGTCGACCCCCAGGGCTACCTGCGCAATGACTCCGGTCTCTTCCTGCAAGGCTGGCCGGTGCAGTCCAACGGCACGTTCGTCGTCAATCCGTCCGACCTGACGGCGATGAACTCGATCAACGTGAAGAACCTCGGCGCCGCCGTCTCGCCCACCTCGACGATCGGTCTCACGGCCAACCTCGACAAGGTCGATACCGTCCAACCGTCGCCGATCGATATCAACATCGTCGACGCGGCGGGCGGCCGCCATACCCTGCGGGCGACGTTCACCCGGACGGCCACGGTCAACAGCTGGACGATGGCGCTGGCGACGGTGCCTGCGGCCGACGCCACCATGACCCCGACGGCCACGGCGATCCCCGTGACCTTCAACACCGACGGCACGATCAATCAGGTGAACGGCGCCGCGGCCAACGCCTTCTCGCTGAACGTTGGCTGGGCCGCCGCCCTGGGTCTGCCGGCTCAGAACATCACCATGGATTTCAGCAAGGTCACGCAATACGACGAGCCGACCGCGGTGGGCGCCATCAGCCAGAACGGCGCGGGGGCGGGTAACGTCGTCGCCATCGAGGTCGACGAGGACGGCATCGTCTCGGCGATCTACGACAACAACCAGATCCGCAAGATCGCCCAGATCGGCATTGCCACCTTCCCGAACGCCGACGGTCTGGCCCAGGTGAGCGGCAACGCCTACCGGCCCACGTTGAACGCCGGTGAAATGGTGGTGAAGGCCGCCGGCACCGGCGGCGCAGGCAACATCTCGCCCTCCAGCCTCGAAGCCTCCACGGTCGACTTGTCCGCAGAGTTCACTGGCCTGATCCAGACACAGAAAGCCTACTCGGCTTCATCGAAGATCATTACGACTGCCGACCAGATGCTCGAAGAACTCATCAACATCAAGCGCTAGTACTAGCCATTAACTGCAACGGAAACTTCTGACTGAACTCAACTGTATTAAAATGGTACACGGGGGAGCCCATGGTTAGTTGTTTCTTTACTAAGGCGATTCAGCGGCTGTTAGGGGCCGCTGGGTATGCTTCACATCGAACAGTGATGGTGAGGCGCTAGAAAGCCCATGCTTCAACAACAACAGACGCGCACGAACAGCCGCGGCGAGGCCTATGTTATCGGGCCCACGGGTGCGCCGCTGACCAAGAACGACCTGCCGCCGCCGAACACCGGCCGGTGGGTGATCCGGCGCAAGGCCGAGGTGGTGGCCGCCGTCCGTGGCGGGCTGATCACCTTGGAGGAAGCGCTGGAACGCTACTCTCTGACGAACGACGAGTTCATCTCCTGGCAGCGCTCGATCGAGCGTCACGGGATGGCCGGCCTGCGGACCACCCGCCTGCAGCAATACCGCTAGCCGCGATCACTCGATCTAGCGTCGAAGCCGGCCGCGCCCTCGGGCGCGGCCGGTTTCGTTTTGTGGCCTAGAGTTTCCGCACCCGGACGGTGATGCGCTCCCGCTCGCCGGGCCGCCGCTCGACCAGGAGGCGCGCCACCTGGGCGTCGTCGTGGAAGGCGTACCCCTTGATCGCGTCCAGGATGGCCTTGGCCAGGTTGTCCAGATCCATCCACGGCGCCTCGCCGACAAACTCCATCCCGATCTCCACCGAGAAGTCGCCCCAGGCCGGCCGCGAGCCGCGCCAGGCCTTGCGGAAGAACTCATAGATCAACGGCTTGTAGTACTTGCCCTGGGTGGTCAGACCATCGACGGTCAGCTCCAGCAGGCCCTCGGCCTCGCGCGCGCGCACCTTTCCGTGCTGGGTCCAACTGTCGTCCATCGAGGCCTCATAGCTGTCCGGCGGCTTGCAGTCTCCCACCGTGGCGGTAAACGGGGTGCGCTTGAGACGAGGGGATTTCCGATGAGCGCCACCCGCACCGAGACCGACACCTTCGGCCCGATCGAGGTCGCGTCCGACCGCTACTGGGGCGCCCAGACGCAGCGGTCGCTGGGCAACTTCAAGATCGGTTGGGAAAAACAACCCAAGCCGGTGATCCGCGCCCTCGGTATCGTGAAGCGCGCGGCCGCTGAAGCGAACATGGAGTTGGGCAAGCTCGATCCCGAGATAGCCAAGTACATCATCGCCGTCGCCCAGGAGGTCATCGACGGCAAGCTCGACGATCATTTCCCGCTGGTGGTCTGGCAAACCGGGTCCGGCACCCAGTCCAACATGAACGCCAACGAGGTGATCTCGAACCGCGCCATCGAGATGATGGGCGGCGAGATGGGGTCGAAGAAGCCCGTGCACCCCAACGACCACGTCAACATGAGCCAGTCGTCCAACGACACCTATCCGACGGCCATGCACATCGCCGCGGCCGAGGAAGTGGCGCGCTCGGTCATGCCGGGCCTGGAGCACCTGCACGCCGCGCTGTCGAAGAAGTCGGACGAATTCGCGCACATCATCAAGATCGGCCGCACGCATACCCAAGACGCTA
>JAIXTR010000410.1 GCA_027483845.1 Caulobacteraceae bacterium
CGTGACGCTGATGGCGGTCTCGATCTCGACGGACCTGGCGAGCTGGTCGATCACGTCCTGGAGATGCGCCGGTTCGATGAGCGGCAGGTGCTGGCGGCGCGGCCCGATACGGTGGACGGCGAACTGGCCGAGGCGCTGGGCCGGATGATCGCCGGCTTCCACGCCGCCGCGCCGCTCCGCCCGGCGGGCGGCCTGACGGCGTTGAGTTTCACGGTGGGGTCCAACGCGCAGTTGCTGCGCGAGACCTGCCAGGGCCTGGACCAGGATCGGGTCGAGGCGATGATCGCCCTGACCGAGGTGGAGCTGGAACGCCAGGCGGCGTTGCTGGCGCACCGGGCGGCCACCGGCTTCTCCCGGCGCTGCCACGGCGACCTGCACCTGGGGAATATCCTGGTGGAGAACGGACAGCCGATCCTGTTCGACTGCATCGAGTTCAACGACCTGCTGTCGGACCTCGATATACAGTACGACCTGGCCTTCCTGCTGATGGACCTGGATTTCCGCGGCCGCCGCGACGCGGGCGTGCGCGCGCTGTCGGCCTATATGGACGAGGCGGCGCGCGGCTTCCCGCCGGAGATCTGGGATGGCCTGGCGGCCATGCCGCTGATGCTGTCCGTGCGGGCCGGCGTGCGGGCGCACGTCTGCGCCCATTCCGGCGATCCGGTTGCGGCGCGGGCCTATGTGGAGGCCGCGATCGATCATCTATCGCCGGCCCCGCCGGTGCTGGCGGCGGTGGGCGGGTTGTCCGGCTCGGGGAAGTCGACCTTCTCGCGCGCGGTCGCGCCGCGGCTGGGCGCCTCGCCGGGCGCCGTGATCCTGAGGACCGACGAGGTGCGCAAGCGCCTGCTGAACGTGCCGCCGACCCAGTCGCTGGGGCGGGAGCACTATGCGCCGGACGCCTATGCGCGGACCTACGACGTGATGATGGACAATGCGCTGGCGGCGCTGAAGGCCGGGCGCGCGGTGGTGCTGGACGCCAGCTTCATCGATCCGGACCTGCGGGCGCGGGCCGAACGGCTGGCGGCGACGGCGGGGGTTCCATTTCGTCCGGCCTGGCTGGACGCGCCGGCGGCCGTGCTGGAGGCCCGGGTTCAGGGGCGTTCGGGCGACGCCTCGGACGCCACCGTCGAGGTCCTGCGCGAGCAGCTGGCTCGAGGACCGGGCGCCATGACCTGGCCGATCGTGGACGCCCAGGCGCCGACCTCCGCCGCGGCCAGCGCCTGGATCGACGGCTGACCCGGACGCTCCCGTTGCGGAAGCGACATCGGCTGTCTAATTCTCCCGCTTAAGTAACAAGCGATAACCTTGGGGAGTGCGGCCATGCTGGGCCTGATGCAGAACTGGCCGCTGACGGTCGACAAGATTCTCGATCACGCCAAGGCCTGGCACGGCGACCGCGAGGTGGTCAGCCGCTCGGTCGAGGGGCCGGTCGTGCGCACGACCTACGCCCAGATCCACGAGCGGGCGAAGCGGGTGTCCAACGCGCTGAAGGGACTGGGCGTCCAGGCGGGCGACCGGGTCGCCACCCTGGCCTGGAACACCGGCCGGCACATCGAGGCCTGGTACGGGATCATGGGGATCGGGGCGGTCTGCCACACCCTGAACCCGCGCCTGTTCGCCGAGCAGCTCTGCTACATCGTCAATCACGCCGAGGATAAGGTCATCATCACCGACCTGACCTTCCTGCCGGTGCTGCTGGAAAACCGCGACAAGATGCCGACGGTGAAGCACGTGATCGTGCTGACCGATGCGGATGGCATGAAGGGCGTCAATTTCCCGGGCGCGCTTTGCTACGAGACCCTGGTCGAGCAGGCGTCGGCGGATTGCGTCTGGGGCGGCTTCGACGAGAATACCGCCGCGGGCCTCTGCTACACTTCGGGGACGACGGGCAATCCGAAGGGCGTGCTCTACTCCCACCGCTCGAACTTTCTGCACACCCTGGTGACCATGGGCGTGGACGTGCTGGGCGTGTCGGCGACCGACACCATCCTGCCGGTCGTGCCGATGTTCCACGCCAACGCCTGGGGGCTGGCGTTCTCGGGGCCGGCCACGGGCGCCAAGCTGGTCATGCCGGGGATGAAGCTGGACGGCGCCTCGGTGCACGAGCTGCTGGAGACCGAGGGCGTCACCTTCTCGGCGGCGGTGCCCACGGTCTGGCAGATGCTGCTGACCCACCTACGCGAGACGAGTGGCAAGCTGACCACGCTGAAGCGGGTGGTCATCGGCGGGTCCGCCGTGCCGGAGGCCATCGTCCGCGGCTTCCGCGACGAGTTCGGCGTGGACGTGACCCACGCCTGGGGCATGACCGAGACCTCGCCGCTGGGCACCCAGGCCACGCCGAACGCCGCCATCGCCGCCATGAGCGCCGAGGAGCAGCTGCGCTTCAAGCTGAAACAGGGCCGCCCGCCGCTGGCGATCGAGATGAAGCTGGTGGACGACGCCGAGGCGCGCCTGCCGCACGACGGCGTGACCTTTGGCAAGCTGAAGGTGAAGGGGCCCTTCGTCGTCGGCGAATACTTCAAGGCCGAGGGCGGTCAGATCCTGGACGGGGAGGGGTTCTTCGACACCGGCGACGTGGCGACCATCGACGAACACGGCTTCATGCAGATCACCGACCGGGCCAAGGACGTGATCAAGTCGGGCGGCGAGTGGATCAGCTCGATCGAGATCGAGAACATCGCCATGGGTCACCCCAAGGCGGCCAATGCGGCGGTGATCGGCGCCTTCCACCCGAAGTGGGACGAGCGGCCGGTGCTGCTGGTGTCGCTGCGCGAAGGCGTCGAGGCGACGCGCGAGGAGTTCCTGGCCTTCCTGGAGGGCAAGATCGCCAAGTGGTGGACGCCGGACGACGTGGTCTTCGTGGACGACATCCCACTGGGCGCCACCGGCAAGATCGACAAGAAGCTGATCCGCGAGCGGATGAAGGACTATGTCCTGCCCACCGCCAGGACCGTGGTGACCGCCTAGGAACGCGCCGTGCGTCCGGTCTGGTACGGGGCGGACGCCGGGCCGCTGGCCGTCTATTTCCATGGCGCGCCAGGGGCGCCGGAGGAGATCGCGCGCTTCGATGACGTGGCGCGGTCCTGCGGCGTGCGCCTGCTGGCCCTGGATCGCGGCCAGCTAGGGCCGGCGCTGTCGGATGAGGAGCGGTTCCGGGGGCTGGCGGAGGCGGTGACCGCGCACGCTGCAGGCGCGCCGGCGCACCTGATCGGCTTTTCCCTGGGCGGTTTCGTGGCCCTGCGCACGGCCCCGCACCTGGGCCGCTGGGCCGGGTCGCTGGATCTGGTGTCGGCGGCCGCGCCGCTGGAGCTCGGGGCCTACCTCGACGACATGGCCGGCAAGCCGGTGTTCACGGTCGCACGCCAGTCGCCGGGCATGCTTCGACTGCTGACCGCGTTCCAGGGTCTGCTGGCCAAGCGCGCGCCGTCCCGGCTCTTCGCCCTGCTGTTCGCCAGCGCCGCCGGGGGCGACGCGGCCCTGGCGGACGAGCCGGCGTTCCGGGCCGAGATGGCGGATACGCTCAGTCGTGGCTTGAACGCTGGACGCCCCGGATATCTTCGCGACGTGCTGGCTTACGTCCAGCCGTGGGCCGGACGCTTGGCCGAAGTCCGGACCCCGACGCGGATCTGGCACGGGGCCGCCGACACCTGGTCGCCGCCCGCCATGGCGTCGGCGCTGGCCGAGGGGCTGCCCGGCCAGATCCGACCGCAGATCGCACCGGGCCTATCGCACTACTCGTGTCTTTATGACGCCATGCCGCAGATCCTGACGCGGATCGGGCGGCGGCCGCGCCAACGCTAGCCGCCGGAGGCCTTGCGGCGGTCCATGACGAAGCCGCCTTCGCCGTGCGCGCCGAGGCTGGCCCAGCGGGCTTCCTCGGCCTTGTGAACGTACTGCTCGGCCACCAGCCAGGCCTTCATCGGGCGCAGGCAGGCGAGGCAGCCCCCGATCAGGGCGGGGAACACCGTCGCGAACTGCACCCAGAGCGGCGGTTGGAAGACCACCACCGACCAGGCCCAGACCGCGACCACCACGATCCCGACACCGCTCATGACGAAGAACGCCGGCCCGTCCGCGGGATCGGCGAAGCCATAGTCCAGCTCGCAGCGATCGCAGGACTTGGCGAGCGTCAGGAAGCCCGTGAACAGCGCGCCTTCGCCACAGCGCGGGCAACGGCAGCGCAGTCCGGCGCTCAGGGTGGACGGTCCCACGTTCGTCAGGTCCATCGCGGCATCTCCATACAATGCAGTCATTGAACACATACAATATTGATGTAATGTATGGATATTGAGGTCGAATCGCAATGGACTCCTTGACGCACCCATCGATCCGCTGGCTGGAACGCCTCCCGTCACAGGCTGACGCGGCGCGGGCGCCGCCGCTTTATGTGCGGCTGGTGGAAGCCCTTGAGGCGGCCGTGCGCGACGGCGAGTTGCAGGGGGGCGACCAGCTTCCACCGCAGCGGGCTGTCGCGGAGCGACTCGGCGTCGACCTCACCACCGTCACCCGCGCCTACGCCGCCGCCCGCGCGCGCGGGCTCATCGAGGGCGCCGTGGGGCGCGGCACCTTCGTTCGCGCCCGGGCCGCCGAGGACGAGGCGGGGGTGGTGGACCTGAGCATGAACCTGCCGCCGCCGCCGCAGGGGGTGTCCCTGGGCGCCCTGCTCAAGGACACGACCCGGGCCATCCTCGACCGTACCGATCCGGCGGTGCTGATGGCCTATCATCCCGGGGGCGGCAGCCTGGGCCAGAAGGCGTCGGCGGCGATGTGGCTCGCGCCGTGCCTGGGCGAGACGCCGCCGGAGCGGCTGCTGATCACCCCGGGCGCCCAGCCGGGGCTCGCGGCGATCCTGGCGGCGATCACCGACCAGCGGGGCGAGGGGCTGGTGGTCGAGCCGCTGGTCTATCCGGGAATCCTGGCGGCGGCCCGGCTGCTTGGCCTGCGGATCCTGGTCTGTCCGACGGACGGGCGGGGTTTCGCCCCGGAGGCGCTGGCCCGGCTCTGCGCACGGGAGCGGCCGACAGCGGTCTATCTGACCCCGGCCACCCAGAACCCGACGGCGGTGACGCTGGATCTGAATCGTCGTCGCGAGATCGTCGAGGCCACCGCCGCCAGCGGCGCCTGGCTGATCGAGGACGATCCCTACAGCCGCTTGTTCGACGCGCCGATGCCGGCGGTGGCGACGCTGGCGCCCGATCGCACCTTCTACCTGGCCACCCTGTCCAAGTGTCTGTCGCCCGGCCTGCGGATCGCCTTCCTGCTGCCGCCCCGGGGGATGGAGGCGCGGACCGCCGAGAGCCTGCGGGCGCTGGCGCTGATGCCGGCGCCGCTGATGGCCGCGGTGGCGTCGGCCTGGATTCGGGAGGGGATCGCCGAGCGGCTGCTGGCTGGCGTTCGCAAGGAGGC
>JAIXTR010000649.1 GCA_027483845.1 Caulobacteraceae bacterium
CAGCCCGACCGGCCGCGATCGTGCAGGCGCTTGGACAGCACGCAGGCGCCCGAGAACAGCAGGGCCGGATAGACGACCCAGCCGGTCAGCCAGTGCAGGGTGTATCCGGCGATCGCTTCGTACAACACCGCCACGCCCAGCAAGATGGCCGCCGCGATCAGGAACGGCGTGCGCGCCAGCCGGCCGTTCGACGACAGGAACAGCTCCGCCCACTCGCTACGTTCGCTCATGCTCGCCTTGGCTCCGACTCGGCGTTCGATCTCGCCGGCAATCTAAGCGCAGCTTCAGGCGAACTCCACCAGCACCTCATCGGCCGCGACGGGGTCTCCGCCCTTGGCGTTGACGGCCTTGACGACGCCGTCGCGCTCGGCGCGGATGATGTTCTGCATCTTCATGGCTTCGAGCACGCAGACCACCTCGCCCTCGCGGACCTGCTGGCCGGCGGTGACGTCCATCGAGACCACCAGGCCCGGCATCGGCGAGAGCACCAGCTTGGAGGTGTCGGCCGCCTGCTTCTCGGGCAGCTTGCCGTGCAGTTCGGCGCTGCGCGGGGTGAGGACCAGCACCCGGGCCTTGGCGGCGCGGTGGCGGATGGTGAAGCCCTCGGCGGCGGGGGACGCCTGCACGGTGAAGGCCTTGCCGTCCAGCGCCGCCTTGAACACCGGCTTGCCCGGACGCCAGTCGATGTCGGTCAGGCTCAGGACGCGGCCCTCGTCGAGCAGCGCGATGGTGATGTCGTCCTCCCCGGCCACCTTCACGCGACGCTCGGCGTGGCCGACGAAGACCACCCATTCGTCGCGCGGCGCCGACGAGACCAGGCCCGAGGCGTGAGACCGGGCGCGGGCGGCGTAGACGCGCTGCATGGCCGCGCCGACGGCGGTCAGGATGTCCAGCTGGGCCGGCGTCGGGGGCACCCCGTTGAAGCCGTCGGGGAACTCGTCCTTGATGTAGCTGGTCGCCAGCTTGCCCGAGCGGAAACGATCCTCGTCCATCACCGCCGCCAGGAACGGGATGTTCTGGCCCAGACCCTCGATGTGGAAGTCCTCCAGCGCCCGGCCCATGCCGTCGATCGCCGCCAGGCGGGTCGGCGCCCAGGTGCAGAGCTTGGAGATCATCGGATCGTAGAACATCGAGATCTCATCGCCTTCGCGCACGCCGGCGTCACTGCGGACGAAGCCGCCCGGGACCTCGCCCTCTGCCGGCGGCGAATAGCGCACCAGTCGCCCGATGGACGGCAGGAAGCCGCGATAGGGATCCTCGGCGTAGATGCGGCTCTCCATCGCCCAGCCGTTGATCTTGAGGTCCTTCTGGGCGAACGGCAGCGCTTGGCCGTAGGCCGAGCGGATCATCTGCTCGACGAGGTCCACGCCGGTGATCATCTCGGTGACCGGATGTTCCACCTGCAGGCGGGTGTTCATCTCCAGGAAGTAGAAGCTGCGGTCCTGGCCGGCGACGAACTCGACGGTGCCGGCGCTGTCGTACTGAACGGCCTTGGCCAAGGCCACGGCCTGCTCGCCCATGGCCTTGCGGGTCTTCTCGTCCAGGAGCGGGCTCGGCGCCTCCTCGATGACCTTCTGATTGCGGCGCTGGATCGAGCACTCGCGTTCGAACAGGTGGACGACGTTGCCGTGCTTGTCGCCCAGCACCTGGATCTCGACGTGGCGCGGGCTCTCGATGAACTTCTCGATGAAGATGCGGTCGTCCCCGAAGCTAGACTTCGCCTCGGCGCGGACGGCCGGGAAGCCCTCCTCCACGTCCTTGCGATTCCAGGCGACGCGGATGCCCTTGCCGCCGCCGCCCGCGGACGCCTTGATCATCACCGGATAGCCGATCTCTTCCGAGATCTTGATGGCGTGGGCCGTGTCGTCGATCTCGCCCACGTGGCCCGGGACCACCGATACGCCAGCCTTTGTGGCGAACTTCTTCGACTCGATCTTGTCGCCCATCGCCTCGATGGCGTGGGGATTGGGGCCGATGAAGACGATGTCCTCCTTGGCCAGCCGCCGCGCGAAGGCGGCGTTCTCGCTCAGAAACCCGAAGCCCGGGTGGACGGCCTGGGCGCCGGTGGCGCGGACCGCATCGACGATCTTGTCGGCGACGAGATAGCTCTCGGACGCGGGCGCGCCGCCGATGAAGACCGCTTCGTCAGCCATCTCCACGGCCATCGAATCGGCGTCCGCCTCGGAGTAGACAACGACCGTCTTTATCCCCATGCGGCGGCAGGTCTTGATGATCCGGACGGCGATCTCGCCGCGGTTGGCGATCAGGATTTTCGAGAACATCCGGGCCCTTAAGCGATTGTCCCAACAGCGGTCTTCCGCAGGCGAGGGCGCGACCTTAGATTGACGTCCATGAGCACGCCAGAAGTCTCCCCCTCGGGGTTCTCTCTCTCGCCGCCTAACGCTGAGGAACGCAAGCGTCTGGAGGCCGATCTCACGCGCGAAGAGGCCGATGTGCTGTTGCACCACGGCACGGAGGCCCCGTTCTGCGGCGGCCTGCTCGATCAGAAGGACTCGGGCGTCTATTGCTGCCGCCTCTGCGGCCTGCC
>JAIXTR010000151.1 GCA_027483845.1 Caulobacteraceae bacterium
AACGCCTGGAATCTTTCGTTTTCCCGGCCCGGCGGGATAGAAGGGGGCATGACTTCGCCCGCACCCGCCCGTTCCAGCATCGATCCTGCCGAGGTCGAGACCTTTTCGCGGATTGCGGCTGAGTGGTGGAACCCCAAGGGCAAGTTCGCGCCCCTGCATCGCTTTAATCCGGTCCGGCTGAACTTTATCCGGGACCAGGTGTTGTACCGCTTTGGCCGCGACGCGTCCGCACGCCGGCCGTTCGAGGGGCTGCGCCTGCTGGATATCGGCTGCGGCGGCGGCCTGCTGTGCGAGCCGATGACCCGGCTGGGGTTCCAGGTGACGGGCGTCGACGCCTCGCCGCGCAACATCGGCACCGCCTCGGCGCATGCGGCCGAGCAGGGGCTCACGATCGACTACCGCGCCTCGACCGCCGAGGACCTGCTGGCGGCGGGGGAGCCGCCCTTCGATGTGATCCTCAACATGGAGGTGATCGAACACGTCGCCGATCCGGCCGCCTATCTCCAGGACTGCGCGCGATTGCTGAAGCCCGGCGGCCTGATGATCGTGGCCACGCTCAACCGCACGCTTAAGGCCCTGGCCCTGGCGAAGATCGGCGCCGAGTACGTTCTCCGCTGGCTGCCGGTCGGCGCCCACGACTGGTCCAAGTTCCTCAAACCCAGCGAAATCCGCGGCTTCCTGGACGGCGAGCCGGTTGTAGTGGACGGGCCGTTCGGTGTCGTGTTCAACCCCCTGACCGGGCGATGGACGGAATCGACGGACACCGCCGTGAACTACATGATGACGGTGGTTCGCGACGCGGCGTAACGGGACACGCCGGGACTGGGGCGGTTGAGGAGTATCCATGCCATCGCTTCGCGTGCTCGGTCACGCCTTCCGCGCCTGGCGGCGGAACAAGACATGGGCCAAGCATGAGCCCGAAACCCCCTACCTCGCCGACCTGCTGTCGGGCGCGCCGGTGTGCCTGCACGTGGGCGCCAGCGACGGCCGCCACTCCTATGTGATGACCCAGGTCGCGCCCAAGGCGCGCATCTACGCCTTCGAACCCTCGGCTTTCGCCTATGAGGTTTTGAAGGTCGGCATCGCCTGGCATCGGATCGGCAAGCAGGTGACGGCCATCCACGCCGCCGCTTCCGATAAGCCGGGCGAACTGCTGCTGGTCACGCCCAAGAAGACCTCCGGTCGGATGGGTCGCGCCTACGCCTATGTCGCCGAGACCCGCCCGAACGGCGCTGCACGGCCGGACCTCGAGGACACGGGCATGAATATCGAGACCACGCCGGTGATCACCCTGGACGCCTTCTGCGCCGAGCATGGGGTGGACCGTGTCGACTTCATCCGCATGGATATTGAGGGCGCCGAGCTGCGGGCGCTCATGGGCGCGGTGAAGATCCTCGACCGCGACCTGCCGCACGTGCTGCTGGAGATCCACCCCGACATGCTCCAGGCCCGGTTCGGCGCCTCGGGCGACGCGGTGCTCGATCTCTTCCGCGACCGCGGCTACCGGATGTTCGCCCTGAACGGCGATCGGCTTGAGGAGCGCACGACCCTGGTCGAGGGGCTGCCCTGGAAGGACTACTTCTTCATCCACCCCAACCGCGCAGCGCGCCTGCCGGACGGCGTGTTCAAGGCGCGGATGGCGGCGTGAGCCGCGACGACCTCGACGGCCTGATGGTCTTCGACGGGGTCTGCAACCTCTGTTCCGGCGTTGTCCAGTTGGTCCTGCGGCTGGATCGGCGCGCCGTGATCCGCTTCACGCCGCTGCAGTCGCCGTTTGGACAGGCCCTGGCTGCGGCCCACGGCTTGGACCTGGCCTATCCCGAGAGCGTCCTCGTCTTCGAACGCGGCCGTGCGCTGGAAGCCTCGGACGCGGTCCTGGCGATCGCGGCGCGGCTCCCGGCGCCGCTCTCCTGGCTCCGGGGCCTGCGCGCGATCCCGCGTGCCTGGCGCGACCCCGCCTACCTCTGGCTGGCCCGGCGTCGGTACCGCCTGCTGGGGCGACGGGCCGACTGTCTGGTCCCGACGGCCGCGCAGCGCGATCGCTTCATCCTCGATCCGCCGCCAGGCTGGCGCTGAGGGTCAGAGGACGCCCAGGCGCTGTAGCAACGATCGCTTGCCGGCGTTGAAGCGGGCGATGCGACGGGCCAACTCGGCCTCGTTGGCCGACTGCTCCCGCAACAACTCGCCGTCCTTGCGAAGCCTGCGGCCCGTGCGGGCCATGCTCCGCCACGCGCGCTGGATCGTCGCCTGAATGTCGTCCTCGCCCAGGATGGCGGCGCTCGCCGCGATCATCTCGTCGAACTCCAGATGCGCGCCCGAGCCGGTGGCGGCGGCGGCCAGCCAGTTGGGAACCTCATCGCTGTCCATCCGGGCGACGAGGGTGCGGTTGAAAGCGCGCGCCGGGCTGATGTCGGCCGCGCCGGCCAAGGGCTGAACCTGCCGGCGGCCGACGAGCAGGGTGATCGCTTGCAGGACCACCCCGTCCGCGGCGTTCGCCAGCGCAGGCAGTCGCACCAGGTCGCCGAAGGTCTTGGGTCCCTCCGACAGCGCGCCGACGATCGGCGCATAGATCTTCTCGTCACCCTTGAGCGTGCCGACCGGCACGGCGGAGTCGAACGAGACCTGGTCGGCCGGGACCATCAGGGTGAAGGCCAGTCCGTCCAACAGACGATCACGCTCAGGCCGATTGAGCGGGTTCAGGCCGCGAACGTAGATGTCCCGCCGGAAGATCTTGTTCGTGGCGTAGTCGAGCAGCGTCTCGCGCCAGGTCCGGTCCTTGGCCGCCTCGATCATCGGGCGAAGCGCCGCGGGCGCGGACAGATGAACGAGGTCGTCCGCCAGGCCGGCTGAGGCCGCCAGCGATAGCCGGGCGCCGTCCATGTCTCGCGCCACGGCGGCGTGATAGAGCGGCTCCGCGCCGGCGTTCAGATACTCGTGGGCCAGGTATTCGGGCATTCGCGTAAGCGCGTTGGCCACCCGCGCCTTCAGCGCCGGCGCGCTGGCGAAATAGAGCGCCCCGCCGTCCTGCATCGCTTGCGCCGCCTGCAGGGCGTTGATGATGGCTGTCCCGCTATCGGCGGGCGATTGGGCCACGTGCTCGCGGATGAACTGCTGCAGGGCCGCGTTGGCCGACCAGCCGGGCAGGCAGTTGTACGACACGTAGACCAGTCCGCCCGGCTTCAGCAGCCGGTCGAGGATCTGGACGATGCGCGCCCGGTTCTCGGCGTTGACCCAGCTATAGACGCCGTGCAGCGCGATCACGTCGAACTTGGGCAGCCTGCCGTCGGGCAGATCCAGCATCTGGGCGAAGCTGAAGTCCTCGAAGCTGACGTTCGACAAGCCAGCGTCCGCCGCCAGGCGCGCGGCGTTGGCGATCTGGGCCGGATTGAAATCCACGCCCCAGAACTGCATCTGCGGGTTCGCCGCCGCCAGCAGGTTGAGACCGAAGCCCTGGCCGCAGCCCAGTTCAAAATAGGTCGATCCCGGCCCCAGCGTCGGCGGGCGAACCGCTTGGCGCAGGCAGGCGAAGGCCAGCGCCCCGGGCGCCAGCTCCGGATAGTACTGGCCGGTGTACTGGATATCGGTGACGTAGCCGTCGGACCAGGCGGCCATGCGCCCTCCTTGTCATCTGCGGATCAGGAGTTTCGTGCCCGCTTTCGCCGTCGGCGCCAAGCGGTCCGGAGGCCCGGCTCAGCGCGCCGTCTCCCGCATGGTTCAAATCGCCAAGGTGACCTAGCCTGTCAAAAACGACGCTGGAGAAACGCCACATGCTGGGACTGATGATGGACCGGCCGCTCACGCTGCCCTCGATCCTGGAGCACGCGGCGCTCTATCACGGCGACCGGGAGGTGGTGACGCGGACCGTGGAAGGGCCGATCCATCGCTACGGCTATCGCGACGCGCTGGGCCGGGCCAAGCGCATAGCCAAGGCGCTGCAGGCGCTGGGCGTGAAGCCCGGCGACCGGGTCGCCACCCTGGCCTGGAGCACGCACCGCCATTTCGAGCTCTATTTCGCGGTGACCGGGATCGGGGCCGTGCTGCACACCATCAATCCGCGCCTGCACCCCGACCAGGTGGTCTGGGTCGCCGACCATGCGGAGGACAGCGTGCTGATGTTCGACATCAGCTTCGCCGATCTGGTCGCCGAGATCGCCCCGCGCATGGCGAGCGTGCGCACCGTGGTCGCCATGACCGACGCGTCCCACGCCCCGGCTGGGACGCTGGCCTACGAGGATCTGCTGGCCGAACAGACCGACGATTTCGACTGGCCGGAGATCGACGAACGGCAGGCGTCCGGCCTTTGCTACACCTCCGGCACGACGGGCAATCCGAAGGGCGTGCT